>JALUYM010000024.1 GCA_027018745.1 Bacteroidales bacterium
TTGTTAAAACTGGGTTTTGGTACTTCGTATGTTCATCAGAATGTGAAAAAAAAGATTTCCCTGTTTAAAAAACACGGAATCAGGGTTTATCCCGGTGGAACGCTTTTCGAAGCTTTTGCTATCAGGAACCAGTTTGATGATTATCGCCGTTTTCTCGATAAACTGGGATTTGATGCAGTAGAAATATCGGATGGCTCGATGGAAATGGATCATGATAAAAAGTGCGAATTTATCCATAAGCTTTCCAAGGATTTTTTGGTTGTTTCAGAAGTGGGTTCTAAAATTGCCGGACTGGAAATTCCTATTTCGCAATGGGTTACGCAGATGAAAGCAGAAATGGAAGCCGGATCGTTTAAAGTAATTGCCGAAGCCCGCGAAAGTGGAACGGTAGGAATTTATGATATTCACGGCGAAGCCAACTTCGAACTGATTAGTGAAATTTCCAAAAGTCTGCCGTTGAATGATATCCTGTGGGAAGCTCCGCAAAAATCACAACAAGTATGGTTTATCAAACATTTCGGTGCCAATGTGAATCTTGGAAATATTGCTCCGGCTGAAGTTATTCCGTTGGAAACCCTTCGTTTGGGGATGCGTGGTGATACTTTTATGCACTTTTTGCCTGATGATATAAGTGGTGGCAAGGATTAGTCCTGAATGATTGTTCCGGTTTCAATAAAAGGATTCACGGATTTTCAGGAAATAATATTCAGGGGAGCGTTCAATCTGTTCGAGCCCTTTCGGAAGTAGAAAAAACATAGAAAAGCAAACTGTAACGAACATTCTGCTTTTTTCCCTGCTTCTGAAATTATCTGTGCTGAGGATAAGAATATAAACGCTAAATCATATCGCTATGGAAGATACCTCCTTACAAACATTGTTTCAAAACCAAAAAAACTTTTTTGCCACCGGCAAGACCCGGAACCTTACTTTTCGGAAAGAGGCATTGAAAAAGTTACGTGCTGCTATCCTTATGCAAGAAGGGGAACTATACGAAGCCCTGCAAAAAGATTTGCATAAATCTTCCTTTGAATCGTATGCCTCTGAAATTGGTTTTGTGCTCGAAGAGTTGCGTTTTCATTTGAAAAAGCTTGAAAAATGGGCCCGGCCTAAACGGGTGCGGTCTTCCATCGTCAGCTTCCCGGCCAGCGGGTATAAAACATATGAGCCTTTGGGTACTGTTTTAATTATTGCCCCCTGGAATTATCCTTTTCAGCTGATGATGGCCCCGCTCATCGGTGCTGTCTCTGCCGGAAATACGGTTATTCTCAAACCTTCCGAAATAGCAGGGAATACAGCCGTTGTTATAGAAAAAATGATCAATAACAGCTTCGCCAAAGAATACATTCATGTAGTTACCGGCGGGGTAGAAGTATCGCAAACATTGCTGAATTTCAGGTTTGACCATATTTTCTTTACCGGAAGCCCCCGTGTGGGGAAAATCGTTATGCAGGCGGCAGCAAAGCAAATGATACCGGTTACCCTTGAACTGGGGGGGAAAAGTCCTTGTATTGTGGATGAAACGGTATCGCTGAAACTGGCAGCAAGGCGGATCATTTGGGGAAAATTGCTCAATGCCGGCCAGACGTGCATAGCCCCTGATTACCTTTTTGTCCATGAAAAGGTAAAAGGACTGCTCATAAAAGAATTGCAGAATGCTATTAAAAAAGCTTATGGAAAAGACCCGGCCCAAAGCCATGATTTTCCCCGTATTATTACCCGTGCCAATATGGAGCGATTAAAAACTTTGCTCGAAGGGGCAAAGATCGTATACGGGGGGCATTACAACATGGAGGACAGGTATTTTGAGCCCACTATTCTGGAGGGTGTAAACTTTGATTCCCCGGTGATGCAACAGGAAATATTCGGCCCGGTATTACCCGTACTGACCTTTAAAAATGCAGATGAAATTATTGTGCAGGTCAACGCCCGGCCGCGACCGTTGGCACTGTATGTTTTTTCAAAGAATAAATCATTCAGGAAAAAGATGATTGAAAATATTCCTGCCGGAGGGGTTACCGTTAATGATACCTTAATGCATATTGTTAGTAATCAATTACCTTTTGGCGGCGTGGGCAACAGCGGTATTGGGAAATATCACGGTTTTTATAGCTTTCAGACTTTTTCCAATGCCAAACCGGTGGTTTACCGCGGTACATGGCTTGATATCCCCATTCGATATGCGCCTTATGGTAAGAAATTAAAAATCGTAAAATATTTAATGCATTAATTTGAAGGAAAGGTTCAACCAATCGGGGTTGAAAGTTTGAAAATATTGTTTTATGAAAGAATATGTTAATTATTTTATAAAAGGAATTGCTGTAGGTGTTGCCAATATTATTCCAGGTGTTTCGGGAGGAACGATAGCATTGATTGTCGGAATCTTTGAACGACTGATCAATGCAATAAAGGCTTTTGACCTGACTGCAGCCAAATTGCTTTTTACGGGAAAATGGAAAGCCTTTGCAGAAAAAACGGATTTTTATTTCCTGATTTCCCTGGCAATAGGTATTGCCCTCGCTATTATTGCCCTGGCGCGTGTTTTCGACTATCTTTTCAGGGATTATCCTGTTTATATCTGGTCGTATTTTTTCGGCTTGGTAATGGCTTCCATTTATTTTGTGGCCAAAACAATTGATCGCTGGAATTTTGTGGTGATTCTGTTTTTTATTCTCGGAACAGTGTTTGCGGTCTATGTTTCCCTTATGCATCCTGCTGCTGAAAACAGCAATTTCTGGTACCTGTTCCTGTGTGGTATCGTGGCCATTTGCAGCATGATCCTTCCGGGACTTTCGGGCTCTTTTGTGTTGATCCTTATGGGAAATTATCAGTTGGTAGCTATCCAGGCCATTAACAATCATGAATTTTTTGTACTCATTCCGGTAGCATTGGGGGCTATTATAGGCCTGGTGGCTTTTTCCCATGTACTCGCATGGGTTTTTAAGCATTACAAAGACCAAACCATTGCCACCCTGTCCGGTTTTATCCTGGGATCACTGAATGTATTGTGGCCATGGAAAACAGCCGAATACCTGAAAAACAGTGCCGGTGAAATAGTGGTAAAACACGGAAAAGAAGTGGTAGCACGTTATGCCAGTGTGCTCCCGCAAAGCCTTGATAAGCATTTCTGGATAGCAGTTGTTGTGATGGTGCTCGGTATCCTGAGTATTACGGTGATTGAATTAATGGCAGGGAAAGGGGCAGAACAGGTAAAATAAAACGGGTTAAACAAATAAAATTTATGTATCTGTACGGACTTATCGGTAAATCTTTAAAGCATTCCTTTTCGGGAGATTATTTTGCACAAAAGTTTGAAGAAAAACATATTGATGCCGAATATCGCTTATGGGAAATGGACGAATTGCCCGATTTGCACGATTTTGCCCGGAGGTATCCCAACCTGAAAGGCCTGAACATTACCATTCCGTTTAAAAGAAGTGTTATTCCCTATTTGGATGGGATGGGAAGTGCGGCGCAACTGACCGGTAGTGTTAATGTGGTAAAGATTCTGCAAAATCGCGGAGATGTTCTTTTGAAAGGATACAACACGGATGTTGTTGGCTTTGAGAAATCCATAAACCCGTTGATTAAAGGCAGAAAGCTCTTGCGTGCGCTGATTCTCGGATCGGGGGGGGCTGCCCATTCTGTGGCTTGTGTTTTACGGAAAAAAGGAATATATTTTTATTTTGTTACCCGGCAGCCCCGAAAACTGGAAATGATGGGCTACTCATGGATCACACCGGCTGTTATGAAAGAATTTAAGCTTATCGTCAATACCACGCCTCTGGGAATGTTTCCTAATACAACCGGATTTCCTGAATTGCCTTACGAATTGATGACGCCCGAGCACATTCTTTTCGATTTGATTTACAATCCCGAAGAAACACTTTTTCTGAAAAAGGGAAGAGAACAGGGCGCGACCGTAAAGAATGGTTTGGAAATGCTCAAAATACAGGCTGAAGAATCGTGGAAAATCTGGAAAAAGCATTAAAATCCTGACTTATGAAAATTATTATCTCCGGTTATGGCCGGATGGGAAAAACCGTTGAACAAGTTTGCCTGCAACGCGGACATGAAGTTGCGGCAATATTGGATTCTCCTGCTGACTGGGATATGAAATCCTTTCCTTTGCAGGATGCCGTGGTGATAGATTTCTCCATGCCGGGGGTGGCGGCAGAGAACATTTTGCGTTGTTTTCGTCTGGGATTGCCTGTTGTTTGCGGAACTACAGGATGGTACAATTTGTTGGACCAGGTAACCAAAGCTCGTGAAAAGTCCGACGGCACCCTTTTTTATGCGCCTAATTTTAGCCTTGGGGTCAACATTCTTTTTCATGTAAACCGGATGTTGGCAGGTATTATGGCTTCTGTCGATGGCTATCGTGCTATTATTTCAGAAACACACCATATTCATAAATTAGATGCCCCCAGCGGAACGGCTTTGCATCTCGCAAGAGATATTTTGCATGAAAATCCGAAATTAAAAGCCTGGAAAAACAGGGATGATGGTAATCCGGAAGTTTTGCCGGTCCTCTCTTTTCGTGAAGGGGAAGTCCCCGGTATTCATGAAGTGGTTTATGATTCGCCCGAAGACCGCCTGGCCTTAAAACATGAAGCCAAAAACCGAACGGGTTTTGCCTTGGGGGCTGTTCTGGCTGCTGAGTTTATCCAAAACAAAAAGGGGGTATTTACCATGAATGATTATTTGAAGACTTTATGGGGTTAGTGCCTGCTTACAGCGGTAAATTGTATTATGGAAAACACATACAAACAAAGAGCAAAAACATTTCTTAACAGAAATTTTATTTTTCTGCCTTTTCTTTCTTTGCTGTTTTTGTTTATGGTTGTTTATCCGCAACAGATTTCCAAATATCCGCAATTTATCGATTGGAAAACGGTGTTGAACCTGACCGGCCTGCTGCTGGTGGTAACAGCTATCAAAGAAAGTGCTTTTGTCGGACGTTTTTCCAGAAGTCTTTTAATTAAAACCAGTACTGAACGGGGATTGGCGTTAGCACTGGTAACACTTTCCGCTTTGCTTTCCATGGTACTGACAAATGATATTGCGTTGTTTATAACCATTCCGTTAACGCTGGGGTTTGCCGGAATTATTGAAAATGACCTGAAAAAATTCATTATTTTTCAGGCTTTGGCAGTGAACGTGGGATCAACCCTTTCACCTGTAGGAAACCCTCAAAATCTTTTTCTGTGGCATCAGTGGGGCCTTTCATTTTTCCGGTTTGCCGTAAAAATGTTCCCTCTTTTTATTGTTCTATTGGTCGTGCTGCTCTTGTTTGTCCGGCTTGCGTTCCCCGCCAAAAAACTTACTTTTTACACGGAACCCCCAAAAGTCAGGGTGAATACCCGTTTGTTTGTGCTCTCTTTTGTTTTGTTGGTTGTTTTTGTGGCTTCCATTGAGTGGGGGAAGGCACTGTATGCTTTGGCCGGTGTTGTTTTGCTTTATCTCCTGTTTTACAGGAGGGTCTTCCTGAAAACGGACTGGGCGTTGCTGTTGCTGTTTGTCATAATGTTTGTCGATTTTCATTTGTTGAGCATTGTCCCTTTTATTACCCGTTTTGTGATGCATTTTGATGTGCATGCTGGTTCCGACAGCTTTGTCAGTGGTTTGCTTTACTCTCAGCTAATGAGCAATGTCCCGGCAGCCATTTTCATGTCCAAGTTCAGTACCCGGTGGCAGGCAATTGCTTACGGGGTCAATGTGGGGGGCAATGGCCTTGTCATTGCATCGCTGGCCAACATTATTGCTTTACGTTTTGTGGGTAGAAAAAGTGTGTGGATTGATTTTCATAAATATTCCATTTTGTACCTTACGGTAACGGCGGTGTTGGTTTATATGATTTTTTATTTCTGACACCGGATATTCAGTTTGCTCCTCCGGATTTGTAATCAGGAGGTTTTTAGACCGGGGGATTTGAAATCCTCCCATCCTGTAACATTCGGATTGCCCGCCTGGATCGGACAGGCAAATCCGAATGAGCAAGGTGGGCAAAATATTCCGTTAACTTCCGAAATCATCAAACATGATCATCTCTTCCGGAACGCCGAGGTCATCTAACATTTTCAGTACGGCACTGATCATCATCGGAGGGCCGCAGAGGTAATATTCGATTTCTTCCGGTTCAGGATGATCTTTCAGGTAGCTGTCATAAATTACCTGGTGGATAAATCCTGTTTTTCCTTTCCATTTGTCTTCGGGGAGCGGTTCGGAAAGTGCCACCTCAAACCGGAAATTGGGATTTTTATTTTCAATTTCTTCAAACTGGTCCACATAAAAGAGCTCTTTCAGTGAGCGTCCTCCGTACCAGAAGGAGGCTTTCCGTTTGGTGTGCTCGGTTTTAAAAAGGTGAAAAATGTGAGAGCGCATGGGAGCCATGCCGGCACCTCCCCCAATGAACATCATTTCGCGGTCGGTGTCTTTGATAAAGAACTCGCCATAAGGGCCTGAAATGGTAACTTTGTCACCCGGTCTTCTTGAAAAAACATAAGAGGAACAAATGCCAGGATTAACTTTCATAAAAGCATTTCGTTTACGGTCCCACGGAGGGGTGGCAATACGGATATTCAGCATGATGATGTTGCCTTCTGCCGGGTGGTTGGCCATGGAATAGGCCCGGAATACCGGTTCCGGGTTTTTCATTTTCAGGTCCCACATGTGGAACTTGTCCCAGTCGCTGCGGTATTCTTCTTCGATGTCCATGTCTTTGAAATCAACTTCAATTTTGGGAACATCAATCTGAATATATCCCCCTGAGCGAAAGTCCATGTGTTCTCCTTCAGGCAGTTTCACCACAAATTCTTTAATGAAAGTGGCTACATTGTGGTTTGAAACCACTTCGCATTCCCATTTTTTGATTCCGAATATTTCCGGTGGAATGGTTATATCCATGTTTTCCCGTACTTTTACCTGGCATCCAAGGCGCCAGTTTTGCATTTGTTCTTTACGGGTAAAAAATCCCTTTTCGGTGGGGAGGATGCTTCCGGCACCGGCATTTACCTGTACGCGGCACATGCCACAGGTACCGCCTCCGCCACAGGCAGAGGGCAGAAAAATTTTTTCGTTGGACAACGTTGCCAGCAGGGAAGACCCGGGATTGGTCTCTATCTCTTTTTCGTCGTTGATTTTAATCGTTACTTTGCCCTTGGGCATAAGCCTGGCCCGGGCAAAAATGAGAATGCCCACCAATAAAAGGGTGATAACCAGAAAAATGGCGATACTTAAAAGAACAATGGCGCCGGTTCCAACGGATAATATAATCATTTCGTAAATCTTGTTTTATAATTTGATGCCAAGGAAGGCCATGAAAGCAATTCCCATAAGCCCTGTTAAAATAAAAGTGATACCGATACCACGTAAAGCGGGAAGGACATTGGAATAACGAATTTTTTCGCGGATAGCGGCAATGGCCACAATGGCGAGAAACCATCCAACCCCCGAACCCAGGCCGAAAGCTGTGGCTTGTCCCAGACTTTGATAATCGCGTTCCTGCATAAACAGCGAACCACCCAAAATGGCACAGTTAACAGCAATCAGGGGGAGAAAAATCCCTAATGAATTGTACAGTGAAGGAGAGAATTTTTCCACAACCATCTCAACTAACTGTACCATGGCAGCAATAACGGCAATGAAAATGATAAAACTCAGGAAGCTAAGGTCTACATTGGCGAATGCCGGATCGAGCCATTTCAGGGCGCCGGCTTTTAAAATGTATTCATTTAACAAATAATTGACAGGAACGGTGATGCCTAAAACAAATATGACTGCAGCGCCCAATCCAACGGAGGTATTTACGGTTTTAGAGACCGCAAGATACGAACACATGCCCAGAAAATAGGCAAACACCATGTTGTCAACAAAGATCGATTTGATAAATATGTTAATTATTTCATGCATGGTTTGTTGCTTTGAAAATAAAGTCTATTTCTTCTCGATTAATTCTCTTTTGTAGTAACGTTGAACCCAAATAATTACCCCCACCGTGATGAGTGCCATGGGAGGAAGGATCATCATGCCATTGTTAACATAGCCTGCGTTGTAAAAACTTTGGGGGATAACCCTGATATCAAACAATGTCCCCGAACCAAGAAGCTCGCGGAAAAAGGCCACGGTAATCAAAATAAGGCCGTATCCCAACCCGTTACCGATACCATCTAAAAAGGCAGGCCAGGGTTTGTTGGCCATGGCAAAAGCTTCAAGGCGCCCCATGATAATACAGTTGGTGATGATTAGCCCCACAAATACGGAAAGCTGTTTACTTACATCAAATACAAAAGCCTTCAGCAATTGATCTACGAGGATCACCAGTGTGGCAACGACCACCAGTTGTACAATGATCCGGATGCGCGGTGGAATGCCGTTCCGCAAAAATGATACGACGAGGTTGGAGAACCCTGTCACCACCATAACTGCCAGGGTCATAACAATGGCCGGTTTTAGTTTTGCCGTAACGGCCAGCGCCGAGCAAATTCCCAATACCTGTACCGTAATCGGATTGTTCAGGTTTAACGGCCCGGTAATCAGTTTCATGTTTTTTGGGGAAAACAAAGACTCCCGTTCAGTTTTTTCAGTTTTCATGTCTTAAGCTTATCTGTGTTTTTTTATATAAGGTAAATAACTTTCCAGCACATTGCGCAGCATGGCATCTACTCCTTTGCTGGTAATGGTGCCGCCCGAAATGGCATCAACACCATGGATTTGCTGTGTAGGGGCCAGCTTTTGTATGCCGCCTTTTACCACATCAATGGAAGTAAATTTACCACTGTTGTCAAAAATGGTTTTCCCGATAAATTGCTTTTGAAATTTGGGTTTGGCAATTTCACCTCCTAACCCCGGTGTTTCCGATTTGTCATCGAAAAAGACCCCGACAACGGTTTTAAAATCTGAGGTAAGGGCTATGTTTCCCCATATAGGGCCCCATAACCCGGTTCCCCGCATGGGAATAATATAAATGGTTTTTCCATCTTTTTCTGCAATGTACAAAGGCAGCTCATAAGGTTTGTGCTGTGATTTATTGTAATATTCTTTTTTCAGGTTCAATTGAAAAGCGGGTGCATCTTCTTTGGGTGTTTGGCTGTAACTGTTTATCACATTTCCTTTCGGGTCAATTACCAATTCTTTGACAATGTATTTGTTAAAAAGGGAAATAGCATTCCCGGCATTGGCATTTTTAACCTGTGCTGAAGCCAGTATTCCCCGCATTTTGTCAATGGCCCGGTTTCTTTCCTGAAACGGTTTCAGCAGCATGGCGGCCAGCGAAAGCATTGCGGCTGCCACGATGACCAAAACGGCTGCATAAGTGAAAATATATCGGTTTGAATACATAGTACCTTTGTTTTTATTCAATGAGCGCAACCCTGGCTCTTTTTAAACGTTTTTTAATGTTCGACTGAATGATGATGTGGTCAATCAGCGGGGCAAAGACATTCATCAACAAAATGGCCAGCATCATACCTTCGGGATAAGCCGGATTGAATACCCTGATCAGAATTGCCAGCATCCCGATAAGGAAACCATAATAATATTTTCCTTTGGTGGTTTGCGCCGAAGTAACGGGGTCCGTGGCCATAAAAACAGCTCCGAAAGCAAATCCCCCCATGATAAGATGTTCCCATGCCGGCAGGTGCATGTACTGGTTAGCCCCCCATAAGTTAAAAATCAGCCCCATGACGTAGCCGCCGGCAAAAACAGAAAGCATAATACGCCAGCTTGCCACACCGGTTATCAATAAAAACAAGCCTCCGATGATGATTAAAAACGTGGATGTTTCCCCAATTGAACCCGGAATAAAGCCAAAGAACATGTCGTGGACAGATGGGAAATTGTGAAAATTTCCAACCAGGGCCTTTCCCAGCGGCGTGGCACCGGAAAAGCTGTCCAGTTTGTCGGCAATCCACACTTTTTCCCCGGACATGTTGCCGGGATAGGCAAAAAAGAGAAAAGCCCGGGCCGTCAGGGCGGGGTTGAAAACATTCATCCCGGTACCGCCAAAAACCTCCTTTCCGAAAATGACGGCGAAGGCTACGGCAATGGCCAGTTCCCACAGCGGAATATCGGGTGGAACAATCAACGGAATAAGAATTCCGGTAACAAGATATCCTTCGTTTACTTCGTGATGGCGGATTTGGGCAAATAAAAACTCAATGCCCAGCCCGACGGCATATGAAACGATAATAATGGGCAGCACTTTGCCCAGTCCGAAAATGAAATTTGTCCAGATGCCCGTATGTTGGCCGTAAGACAGAAAATGCTGATAACCAACATTCCACATACCGAAAAGCAGGGTGGGGATAACCCCGATAATCACGAAGATCATGGTGCGTTTCATGTCTATGGCGTCGCGAATATGGGCTCCGCTGTGGGTAACTGTATTGGGAACAAAAAGAAAAGTTTCGAAAGCTTCGAAAGTTGATTCGAGCTTTTCAAACCTTCCCCCCTGTTGAAAGTGAGGTTTTTGTTTATCTAAAAATTTTCTTAACGCTTTCATGCGGGTATTTTCATTATCTTATATTGATTAACTCATTTCTTTGCGCATAAGTTCCAATCCGTTGCGCACGATTCTCTGAATTTCCGTTTTGGAAGTGTCAATGACTTCGCAAAGGGCAAAATCTTCGGCATCAATCTCGTAAATGCCGAGATTTTCCATCAGATCAATATCTTCCACCAGGATGGCTTTGATTAATTGTAAAGGGTAAATATCAAACGGGAAGACTTTTTCAAACATTCCGGTCATAACGTACGCCCGTTCACCTCCATGCATATTGGTGTCGAGGCGATATTTTTTATCAGGATATAAAAAGGAAGGAAAGGTGTGTGACATGCTGAACTTTCCGAAACCAGGCAGTGCCCAGCCAAACAGTTCGTAGTAATTCCCTTCTGGAATTACGGTAACCTGGGTGTGATAAAACCCCACAAAACCGGATTTGTCTATTTTATCTCCGGTGAGGACATTTCCGCTGATATACCGTAGTTCCCCTTTTTGCACATTGTCTTTTACCATTTCGTTAATGGAGGCCCCTGTGCGTGTTTTGTAATATTGCGGGTGTTTGATTTCCGAACCCGTAAGTGCTATCAGTCTGGTGGTGTCGTGTTTACCGGAAAGGAACAAACGACCAATGGCAAGAATATCCTGTGGGTAAACATACCAGATAACTTCCCCTTTGTTCAGGGGCGACAGGCGGTTCAGGTGAACACTCACATTTCCGGAAGGGTGCGGGCCTTTAAAACGGTTGATTTCTACGTTCTTAGCGTTTAGAAAAACTTTGGACATGGTTTTTTTAGCGTGAACGTTCAAATAAACCCTGCCTTTGGTCAGTCGTGCTAAAATGTCCAAACCCGTTTGAAATTCTTCACCGTGGCCGTGGACGACCAGGTCGAAATCAGCAGCAAGGGGAGAAGAGTCGAAAGCAGGGACAAAAATTGCTTTGGGTTCCTCTTTTGGCGAAGCTGTCACCGAATAAGGCCGTTGACGGATAACGGGCCACAGTCCGCTTTTCAATAATTTCTTCATGATGGTTTCCCTGTCAGTTTTGGCTGGATCCGCAGCCCCGAAATCAAGTGACTCGTTTTTTCCATCCGATTCTACTACGACTTCTAAAATCTTTCTTTTTGCCCCGCGCCTGATACCGGAAACTTTTCCGCTTACCGGAGAGGTAAAAAAAATATCATCCCGGTATTTGTCGAAAAACAAGGGGCTTCCTGCCTTTACTACATCACCTTCTTTTACTAACATTTTTGGAAAACAACCGATAAAATCGGTCGGTTTGATGGCAAACAAGCGTGGATTTAGGTCAACAACAATTTTTTCGGCATCGCCTAACAATCTGATGTCGAGTCCTTTTTTAATAAAAAAAACAGTTGACATATATAAATAGATTCATGTTGAATTTGGGAGCGCAAGTTAAATAATTAACAAATAGATTACACTTTAAAAGAAAAAAAATCCCGGTTAAAATCATGATTTTTGTAAAATGAATCTTCTATTTTGTCTTAGAAGGCTGATTTTTAGGCGGAAAAATTCTATTTTTGTTGTTCTGAAATGAATTTATTTTTCATGTACAAAAAATTTTTTGTTTTTCTGATACTTTTCTCCCTGTTTTCCCTTGTATCCAGGGCACAGGTAATCAATTCCGACCGTATTTACGATAATAATATTGTTAACGTTTTATTGTATGCCAATGGTAATCAATTGAGCGATCCTGTGATAAAACTTGGTTCTGATGACAGGCTGACACTTTCATTTGATGATTTGGGCAATGAGCCGGAAAATTATAAATACACCATTGTCCATTGTACTTCCGACTGGCACACATCTGCTTTAAGCCCCATGGATTACATTTCAGGATACCTTGAAGGAGACATCACCAATTATCATTTTTCTTTTAACACGTTGACCCCCTATATTCATTACCAGTTAATTTTTCCGCAGTCGCAGTTACGCCCCAAGCTCTCCGGAAACTATATTTTAAAAGTTTATAATTATGTTAACGGTGATACCACCGTACTGTTTACCAAGCGTTTTTTTGTGGTGGAGCCTTTGGTAAAAATTGAAGCAAAAGTACCTTATTATCCCAAAAAGCTGGCTTATTTTAAGATAAAACAGCAGGTTGATTTTCAATGTTTTACTCCAGATATTTTCAGCGACGAACCCGAACAGCGCTTTAAGGTGACCGTACAGCAAAACGGAAGATGGGATAATGCCTATTATGATCTTCATCCTACCTCTGTTACCCCCCATTCGCTGCAATTTAATTTTGCCAATGGCATAGTATTTAACTCGGGCAACGAACCCCGTTATTTTGACATGAAAAATTATTGGTACCGATCTGAATTTATCAGGAAAATTGTACAGATGAAACACTATTATGATGTTTTTTTGCATACTGACTATCCCCGTGCCAACAGCCAGTATGAAACATACCAGGATAATCATGGAAAAATGTTCATCACTGCACGGAGTGACCAGAACCCTCAGACAGAAGGAGATTATGCCATAGTTTATTTTTATCTGAAAATGCCCGAATTTAAAAATGCCGGTGTTTATATTTTAGGGCAACTTACCAACTGGCGGTTCGACAATAAAAATAAAATGACCTATAATACCCAAACACACCAGTACGAGGGAAAATTGTTTTTAAAACAAGGTTATTATGAGTATTGGTACGCAGTGTTGCCTTTCGGCAGCCAACAGGCCGATATTACACCCATAGAAGGCAGTTTTTGGGCTACCCAAAACACCTACACCATTTATGTGTATTATCATAACAGGAACCTTGAGTACGACCGGTTGGTAGGTATTCAGAAAATAAAAGCCCATTGACCTGGTTTTGGAACCTTTTGAAGGATGAACACTAAAAAATGGATTTGTCATAACAAAAAATTTGTGTAACTATGCACGCCGTAAAAAGTTGATTTTATGCATGCGTTAGAGGCGTTAGACCATATTCGATTGAATTTTAGCCCCCAGGGGCTTCATGTTTTGAACATTGCCTTGTCGTTCATAATGTTTGGTGTAGCGCTGGAAATAAAACCGGCACATTTTAAAAAACTGTTGCTGAATCCCAAATCAGCAATTGTCGGTGTGTTGTCACAGTTCGTAGTTTTGCCTTTGGTCACTTTTATTTTGACCGTTTTGTTAAAAGATTTTATAACCCCTACCATTGCTTTGGGGATGATCCTTGTAGCTGCCTGTCCGGGGGGAAATGTTTCTAATTTTATTTCTTCACTGGCCAAAGGAAATGTTGCATTGTCGGTCAGCCTGACGGCCATAGCCACTATGGCTGCTGTATTCATGACCCCGTTGAATTTTGCTTTATGGGGAAATCTGTATACCCGTTTTCTGGAGCATTCTAATGCAGTCCAGTTGGTACGTCCTTTGCATATCGACACTTTGCAGATGTTTCAGACCGTTGTTGTCATTTTAGGGATACCTATCGTCGTTGGGATTTTTGTCAATACTAAATGGCCCGGTTTTACCAAAAAGATCACCAAACCCATTAAACGTTTTTCTATTTTGTTTTTCATTGTGGTAGTGGTCATCGCTTTTGCCAACAACTTTCATCATTTTCTGGTAGTTATCAAATACATTTTTCTGATCGTTTTGGTGCACAACGGCCTGGCTTTGGCATCCGGATATTACATGGCTAAAATTTTCAGGCGACCCGTTGTCGACCAGCGAACTATTTCCATTGAAACAGGTATTCAGAATGCAGGTTTGGCCCTTGTATTGATTTTTAACCCGAAGATTTTTCCACCGGATATGGAACTCGGCGGCATGGCAATTATCGCTGCCTGGTGGGGCATCTGGCATATTATTGCCGGACTTACCCTGGCTGGGATATGGAATAAACCGCATATTGGTATTCACTTTAAAGGCCTTGTTAAAAACAAATAAACATGGGTGTTGGAAATATTGAAAAGCATTCTCGTTTGTTTGCTGTATTAAAAATTTTTTTACGGTTATGGCATGATCTGGTTTTCTATCGAAAAGTTCAATACGTAAACCGGGAAAAGCTTCCTTTGTCAGACCATCTTATTTTTACCCCCAATCATCAAAATGCGCTGATGGATGCGTTGGCCATTGAATTTTCCCTGAATAACCAGTTTGTCTTTGTTGCCCGCTCCGACATTTTCAAAAACAAATACATCGCCCGCCTGCTTTATTTTTTTAAGATTTTACCGGTTTACCGGATACGGGATGGTTATGAATCGTTAAAAAAGAATGAAGTTGTTTTTAGGAAAACACTGGATATTATTCGTAATAAAAACGGTTTTGTCATTTTGCCTGAAGGCAATCATGCCGGGTTCCGCCGGTTACGTCCGCTGAAAAAAGGTTTTGCCCGCATTGCTTTTCGGGCTGAGGAGTCGGAAGCCTTTTCGCTGGATATGAAAATAGTGCCGGTGGGTATCAATTATTCCGATTATGAACCTTTTCGTTCCGATTTGCTGGTAATTTTCGGAGAACCTTTTCCTGTATCCGGTTTTTATGATGCTTACAGGGAGAATCCGGCTGTTGCTTTTAATCAGATCAAAGAGAAACTGGCGGAAGAAATAAAACCGCTGATAATCAATATCGAAAGTGCATTCTATGACGTTTACGATTTTTTAAGAAAAGCGTATTGCCAAAAAGCAGCTTTGCAGCTTCATTTCAGCCCAAATGATCTGTATGACCGGTTTCGGGCCGAAAAGGCAATCATTGCCAGACTGGAACAGTTTGAAGCCAACCAGCCCGGCGCTATGGAGAAACTTGCTCTTCAGGTAAATCGTTACCAAGATTTGTTACAAAAAATGAAATTGGATAATATTAAACCTGTTTCGGCAAAGGCGTGTTTTGCCAAAGCCATGCTGTTGCTGTTTGCCTTTCCTTTGTTTGCCTATGGTTATCTGAATAATTTTTTCCCATGGAATATCAGTCTGTTTGTTTCCCGTCAGATCAAGGACCCGCAGTTTCGCAGTTCCTTCAAATTTGTGGTGAGTTTATTGTCTTTCCCGTTGTTTTATTTGATACAAAGCATAGCGGTTTATGGTCTGTATCATTTGTTTTGGCTGGCATTGGCCTATTTGGTCAGTTTGCCGTTGTCGGCAGCCATTGCCTGGAACTATGCTAAAGTTTTTCGGAAGTTTGTTTCGGAATGGCGTTACCTGAGGAAAAAATCAGGGAAAGATTCCCGCTTGGCAGAAGCCGAAGAAATATATCATTTTTTTATGGCAGAAATGGATAAAATATTTCAAATTTATAATGCCTGAATATTCGATAATTCCTGGTTATAATCATATGACAGATGAAAGTTGGCGAAGCAGGCAGACTGCAGGCAACTGTTTATCCGTTCGGGTTGATTTTAAATTTTCTTATGACATTCCTGCCTTAAAAATTCGTAATTTTACAACATAAAATAATCCTAAAAACTAAAATTATGTTTAATAGATCAGTTTATAAAAGCAGGCGTGATGCGTTGAAAAAGGAATTAAAATCAGGAATTGCTTTGTTTCCTGGTAATGTAGATGCTGCTTTCAATTATCCTGCTAATCAATATCATTTCCGTCAGGACAGTAATTTTTCTTATTTCTTTGGTCTGGATAACCCCGGGTTTGCCGGCGTTGTTGACGTGGACAACAACAAAGATTATATCTTTGGGAACGATGTGGATATGGATGACATTATTTGGATGGGAGCCCAACCTTTGGTGAAAGACCTGGCGGCACAGGTGGGTGTTGAAAATTCATTTCCTTACAATGATTTGGCAGATTTTTTGAAAAAAGCGATAACGCAAGGCAGGAAAATTCATTTTTTACCGCCTTATCGCGGAGAGACGGTCATCGAACTATCGGCCTTGCTGGATATTCCCAATGCTGAGGTAAAATCCCATGCTTCGGTCGATTTGATCAAAGCTGTTGTAAAACAACGTGAAATCAAAGACAAAAACGAAATTGCAGAGATTGAAAAAGCCATGTTCACGGCCTATGTTATGCATACCACGGCCATGAAAATGGCCATGCCTGGCATGGTAGAACAGGATATCGCCGGCACTATTGAAGGTATTTCCCTGGCGTTGACGGGCCCGGTATCGTTCCCCGTTATTTTAAGTGTTGATGGCCAGACACTGCATAACCACAGCCATCACAATGTTCTGGAGAAAGGCAGGATGATGGTTACCGATGCCGGATCTGAGACGGCCCTGCATTATGCCAGTGACATTACCCGGACGGTTCCTGTAGGTGGGAAATTCAATGCACGTCAGGCCGAAATTTACCAGATTGTATTGGATGCCAATATGAATGCCATAAAAGCCATTAAGCCCGGCGTACTTTACCGCGATATTCATTTTCTTGCTGCCCGTACCATTGTGGATGGATTAAAAGCTGCGGGGCTGATGAAAGGTGATACGGAGGCTGCTGTGCAGGCAGGGGCACATACGCTGTTTTTGCCCCATGGCCTGGGACATATGATGGGACTGGATGTGCACGACATGGAAGGCCTGGGAGAAGATTATGTGGGCTACGATGAAACTGTCAGCCGGTCCACTGAATTCGGAACTGCCTATTTGCGCCTTGCCAAAGCATTGAAACCGGGATTTGTCCTTACCGTGGAACCGGGAATTTATTTTATTCCCGACCTGATCGATCAATTCAGGAATGAAGGGAAATTTCTCGATTTTGTGAATTATGATAAACTGGAAACTTATAAAGATTTTGGTGGTATTCGTATCGAAGATGATGTTTTAGTTACTCCCGACGGTTGCCGTGTACTTGGAAAACCTATTCCCAAAACCATTGAGGAAGTGGAAAAAACCATGGCCGAACCACGGGAATGGATTAAAAAAGAGAATTTTATTTAATATCCCGTCTTTATGTATTTGAAGCTTCCCGGCTTCAATCTTTAAAAAAATCACCCCCTTTCGGGAAAAGTTTTTCCGGAGGGGGATGTCTTTTTACCGGTTTTAAAAGCCCAACTCTTCATCTACAAGAATGATGGTAGTCCGGTTTTTATCGTCGGTTTTTTTTATGACCACAAAAACACTTTGAATATTTTGGACTGTATATTTTTGTGTCTTTTTCAGTGTAAAGGTTTTTTTATTTACCCGTTCCACGTTTTTCGGAGCAACAATCTTTTCAATGCGCCTGAAACCGGCTTCTACATCATCAACTATTTTATTTTTTCCTACGATGAGCAACACCTTTTTGGGGCCGAAGGCTTGGGCTGCCACACGGTTTCCGGCGCCATCCACATTGACCAGATAACCCGAACGTGTTACAGCATTGGAACTGGAAACAAAAATATCGGCAAGCAGGCCTTTGCGGCGGCGTTCCACATTTTCTTCCATGGTGATGCCTTCTTCATACTGGTCGAAAAGCTGAAAACTGCCCTGTTTGCGCAACCACGATAATAAACCGATCTCTTGCACTGTAACCGAGCCGCCCAATCCGACAGACCGGACATGCGCAAAATATTTCTTGGCAGTTTTCAATGCTTCCTCGCCATCTTTGACAGGAATAACTTCAAAACCGTTGGCACGTAAATTCTTAATGATTTCTTCCATGTCTTTGATTTTGGTGCAAAATAGTAAAAATTGCAAAGTAAGCCATTGAAAAAGAAAAAAGCCGCCTCTTTAGAGACAGCTTTTCTGAGAAGTGATTCGTCCGGGGCTCGAACCCGGGACCCTCTGCTTAAAAGGCAGATGCTCTACCTGCTGAGCTAACGAATCATCTCTTATTTGGAGGCGCAAAAATACTATTTTTTTTAAGTTTGCCAACTATTGAAATAAAAATTCTTAAAAATATTTCAAACTTTTTTCGTTTTCTAAACCATCAAAATTCCTTTACCCTGACGTAAAATATTCGGTTCACCGGTGGTGCAGTCTACCACAGTGGATGCTTCGTTACTTCCATATCCGCCATCAATAACGGTATTTACTAATTGACCGTATTTCTCATAAATAAGCTCGGGGTCGGTGGTATATTCCACCACTTCATCCTCATCGTGAATAGAAGTAGTTACCAGCGGATGTCCCAATTCTTCAACAATGGCCATTAAAATACGATGATCGGGAATGCGGATTCCAAGCGTCCGTTTTTTGCTTTGAAACAGCTTGGGGACTTTGCTGTTGGCATTCAGAATGAAGGTAAAGGGTCCGGGCAGGTTTTTCTTCATGAGCCTGAAGATAGCATTGTTAATGGGCAGGGTGTATTCCGCCAGCATGGATAGGTCTTTCACAATAATGGAAAAATTATTTTTGGCTTTTTCCTGGCCTTTTATCTGCTGGATTTTCTGAAAAGCTTTATGGTAAAACATGTCACATCCAATACCATAAACGGTGTCGGTGGGAAAAATTATGACTTTTCCCTGGTTTAGTGTTTGAACAACAGACCGTATGTGACGCGGGGCCGGATTTTCAGGATAAATTTTAATCAGCATGATGGATGTTTTTAATGAAGCGAAGATAGGAAAAATGGTAGTTGGTTTTAATGGTTTAGCAGACACCTAAGAATCAGGTTTTATTTTAAAATAAAAACAAAAAAATGGGTAAGCTACTTATATCGCACCGCTACAACCGCCTACCCTTGCTCCCTTCCGGGCCTGGGGGAATTCAGCAGGAGCTGGTCGTATAAGACTTACCCGCTGCAAAAATACGAATGTTTTCTTTCCGGCAAAGGATTTATTTTTTAATTTTACAACACAAATTAAAAAATTAAAAACATGGAAAAAAATCTACTTTTTTACCTGCTCTTCAATTTGGCCTGTTGACCGGTCTGGCCATGATTATTTTTGAATTAATCCTTTTTCTTGCCGGTGTCGGCCTCCATTCTTCCCTGAACCTGATTGGTTATCTTATTTTCATCGGTGGTTTGTATTGGGGAATGGCCAACATCAGGGAGAAACGGTTAGAAGGGGTTATGACTTATGGTAAAGCTTTTGGCATTGGCTTCTGGATTTCCTTTTTCGCTGCTATTTTGTTGGGGATCTTTGCTTTTGCCTATGTTAAATTTATTAACCCCGGTATTCTGGATACTGTGGTTTCGCAAGCCGAAGATAAAATATTGGCAGCCAAGCCAAATATTAGTGATGCGGAGTTGCAAAAATCCCTGGACATGGTAAAAATGTTTGCTACTCCTGTTTTTAGTGCTGTATCGGGATTTTTCCGGTATATCATTGTGGGTTCCATATTTTCATTAATAATTGCTATTTTTGTCAAGCGTGAGGACAGGACCCTGGCGTAGCAAAAAATGAATTCATGGATATTTCGGTTGTCATTCCTTTGTACAACGAGGACGAATCGTTAAAAGAGTTGAATGATTGGATTTTACGTGTTATGAAATCCAATCATTTTTCTTTTGAAATTATCTATGTGGACGATGGCTCCGGCGACAAATCATGGGAAGTGATCGAAAGTCTTTCGGCAGAAAACAAAAACATTAAAGGCATCCGTTTCCTTCGCAATTATGGAAAATCAGCGGCGTTGAACGAAGGGTTTAAAATGACCTCGGGCGACGTGGTGATCACCATGGACGCTGACCTGCAGGACAGCCCTGATGAAATCCCCGCGTTATACCGGATGATCAAAGAAGAAGGCTACGACATGGTTTCGGGCTGGAAGAAAAAACGCTACGACCCCATTACCAAAACGGTGCCTTCCCGGTTTTTCAACTTTACCACGCGAGTGCTTTCGGGTATCAAACTGCACGATTTTAACTGCGGGCTGAAGTCGTACCGCTCGGATGTGGTGAAGGCCATTGAAGTGTACGGCGAGATGCACCGCTACATTCCGGTCATTGCCAAATGGGCCGGGTTCCGCAATATCGGCGAAAAGGTGGTGCAGCACCGCAAACGGAAATACGGCGTGACCAAGTTCGGTATGGACCGGTTTGTGAAAGGCTACCTCGATTTGTTGTCCATTACGTTCACCTCCCGGTTCATCCAGAGTCCTATGCATTTTTTCGGAGCGCTGGGATCGCTGCTGTTTTTTGTGGGCTTTGTCATTGCGGGTTACCTCGCTTATGCCAAAATTTTTCTTGCAGCTTACAAAATGACCGAGCGGCCGCTGTTTTATCTCGGGTTGCTGGCCATGATCCTTGGTACGCAACTTTTCCTGGCGGGTTTCCTCGGCGAGATGATCTCGCGCAGCTCCAACGAAATGAAGAAATATCACATAAAGAAATATGTAAACTTTAAAAAATAAAATTTATATGAAAATACACTTGGTATCGGGCGGATGCGGTTTTGTCGGACGAAATGTGGTGAAACGCCTGCTGAAAACAACGGAAGATAAGATTTTTGTGGTGGACGACCTTTCCATCGGACGGCATCCCAAAGAGTGGCTCGACAATTTTGTTTCCAAACCCTTCAAAGACCTGGAAATTATCGGGGAAGACGAAAGGATCCTTTTCTGGAAAGGAGATTTCCGGAATTTTCTGTTTTATCAGCGTGAAAATCCGCGTTATGTGCAGGAAAAATACGGGTTGGATTTCGACCATTTCAGCGATGTATTTCACTTTGCAGCCATCGTGGGCGGACGGATGAAAATTGACGGCGACCCCATGATGGTGGGGCTCGATTTGAGCATCGACTCCGAATTTTTTTACTGGATTACCCGTCATAAACCCGACCGGGTGCTTTATCCGAGCTCCAGCGCTGCTTATCCCACCAGCCTGCAAAATGTGGAAGGCGCCCTGGCCCTGAAGGAAAGCGATATTGACTTTAACGGTAACCTGGGAACGCCCGATATGACCTACGGATGGACCAAGCTGACAGGGGAGTTCCTGGCACAGATTGCCGCCAAACATTACGGCATCTCCATCGTTTGCATCCGGCCGTTTTCCGGATACGGCGAAGACCAGGAAACCAGTTATCCCGTTCCGGCCATTGCCATGCGGGCAGCCAAAAAGGAAAACCCCTTCGAGGTGTGGGGAACCGGCAAACAGGGTCGCGACTTTGTCCACATTGATGACATCATCGATTTCATTCAAATCCTGATGGATGAAGTGCACGACGGTTCGGCTTACAACATTGGCTCGGGCAAATTAACCACCTTTCTGGAGCTTATCGATGTGTTTACCTCTTTTGCCGGGTACAAACCGGCCATTAAACCATTGCTTGATAAGCCGGTAGGGGTGCAGTCGCGTTACGGCGACCCGACCCTGGTGCGCGAAAAATTCGGCTGGGAACCGAAAATCTCCCTTGAAGAAGGCATGCGCCGGGTGTACGAAGCTGCGTTGAAGAAATTATAGAAGTTAACATTGGCTGGTCGGGATTTCATTTGCTGGTCGGGATTTGTAATCCCGACCCTAAATGGTTATCGGATTTTAAATCCTTTATCCCTTTACATTCAGATTACAAATCTGAATGAGCGTTAGTATTTAAAAGGTCTGGATTGCAAATCCCGACCAGCAAATTGGCCTTCGTGCCCTTGGTGATTCCCTTCGTGTCCTTTGTGGTTAAATCGTGTCCTTTGTGGTTAAAAAATAGATTTGTATGAAAAAGACCATTGTTTGTTTCGGGCCGGGGCCCAGGTTTAAAGGGGGTATTGCCAACTACAATACTTCGCTGGCCAAAGCCTTTGATAAAATGGAAGATACGGATGTGCACATTGTGTCGTGGACGCAGCAGTATCCCGCCATCATTCCCCGCGATTTCATCGACCGCAAAAGCAAAGCGGACCAATTGGCCGGTACGGGCATCAAGGTGCACTATATTACCAACTACAACAATCCGCTGAGCTGGCAGGCCACGGTGAAACTTATCGAGAAGCTGAAACCGCAAAAGGTGGTCTTTCAGTGGGCCATTGCCATTCAGGGCCTGCCTCTGGGCTATATTGCCCGCAAGCTGAAGAAAAACAAGGAGACAGAAGTAATCTTCGACCTTCATTTTGTAATACAGAAAGAGGGCAGTGCCCTGGACAATTTTTACACCAAAAAAGGAATCCGTCATGCGGATACTTACGTGGTACATGCTTACAAAACGGCTCATGAGCTGAAACAACTGTTTCCCGACAAGCGGTTTGAAGTGCTGGAGCGCGGACAAAAATATACCGGCCACGGCATCCGGGTGATGAAGCTGTACCATCCTGTGTACGATATGTTTCAGCCCGATCCGGAATTTGATGTGAAAAAAGCCAAAAAGGAGATGGGACTGAAAAAACATGTTTTTCTTTTCTTCGGCTTTATCCGCAAGTACAAAGGGTTGCACAACGTCATCCGGGCGTTTGCCAAACTGGCACAGGAGCGTGATGATGTTTCGCTGCTCATTGTGGGCGAGTCATTCTGGAATACGCTGGACAACAAAAAGTTATCCACGAAAGTGAAAAGCGCTGTCTTCGGCCTGGCCAAAAAGGTCTTTTTGAAAAAACAGGACGACGAACGTGATTACAATCCGCTGGCATTGATCGATGAACTGGGCCTGAAAGAAAGCACTTACGTGATGAACGATTTTGTGCCCAACGAAATGGTGCACAAATATTTTCAGGTGAGCGACAACATCATGCTTTTTTATCTCACGGCCACTCCATCAGGCATCGAGTCCATTGCCTACAATTT
>JALUYM010000025.1 GCA_027018745.1 Bacteroidales bacterium
AGTTTTGTAGGGTTGATATTGGCATATGAAAAAGACAAGGTTTTGTTTTTTACGGAAGCCCGAATAACATTTAAAATATTTTCATCGGTTTCAATCATTACACTGTAAGGAGCACTGCCTTTGGTTAATATGGTAATATTGTCGGCTGCTCCGGCATTGATCCGGTTAAATGCGGGGACGGCCTCAGTGTGTTTTATGATGTGTCCGTTGCCTTTGATGCGCCTGAAATTTCGCTGACTGAAGGCAGGCTCTGTTAAAAAAGGCAGAACAAGGGCAAACAAAATCAATGTTGAAATAAATTTTTTCATAATATTCCTTTTGTAGTTTGTCAATGAGACGGAAAACCTGTACCGAAAGTTACAGGAAAATAACGTGGAAATTCCCTTTTGGGAAAAACCAAAATATTTTGGTAATATCCCGTGCAAAGGCAATGTTGTCATAAAAAAACGTTAATTTTGTTGTTCCCGAATTTTGGTTTGAGTGAAGAAGAAATTAACGACAGAAGAAGAAAGGCAGGAAATTCTGCGCCAATACCGGCATCTCATTGAGGCTTGGACTACCCGAAAGGAGACAAAAGACCAGTGGGATGTGCGCAAGGCTTTCCGTATGGCTGCTGAGGCTCATAAAGATATGCGTCGCAAATCGGGGGAACCCTATATTATGCACCCCCTTGCGGTAGCCACTATTGTGGCCGGTGAGATGGGGCTGGGACGTACTTCTATTATCTCGGCGTTGCTGCATGATACGGTAGAAGATACCGAGATAACCCTGGAAGATGTGGAAAAAATATTTGGTCCCAAAGTAGCCCGTATTATTGATGGCCTCACCAAAATTGATGAGATATCCGGTAATAATACTCCCCAGTCGGCAACGCTGAAGAAAATTATTTTTACGCTTTCTGATGATGTGCGGGTGATCCTTGTAAAACTTGCCGACCGTTTGCATAATATGCGAACAATGGATGTAATGCCACGCAACAAGCAACTTCGTATTTCTTCCGAAACGCTTTACATATATGCCCCTCTGGCTTACCGTCTGGGATTTTTTGCTGTTAAGAGCGAATTGGAAGATCTTTCTTTTAAATATTCGCAACCGGAGCTTTATCAGGAGATTAAACAGGAAATAATTGGTGCCAGAGAACAACAAACTGTTTACTTAAATCATTTTATGGCCCCCATTCGCCGGTCGCTGGAGAAAAAAAACCTGAAATTTGAGCTGCTTATCAATGAAAAAACCACTTATTCTGTCTGGCAGAAAATGCGCCGTCTTGAGTTGCCTTTCGATCAAATATACAATACATTTAGCCTGGATATTATTGTAGATACGGAAACGGAAAATGAAAGTCTGGAATGTTGGGCTGTCTATTCAGAGCTGGTACAAATTTACAAACCCAATAATAAACAGTTGCGTGAGTGGATGAGTACCCCTAAGGCCAATGGTTACGAGGCTATTCATACCACAGTAATGGGGCCGCAGGGGAAATGGGTGGCCGTACATATTCGCAGCCGGCGTATGCAGGAAATTGCCCAAAAAGGTTATGCTGCTTACCTGAAATACAAAACCCGTTCCTCCCTGCCGGGAAACCTTGATATCTGGTTGAAAAAAACCAGGGAATTATTGATGGAAAATGATAACGAAGATGAAGAATCCATTAATTTTCTCAATGAATTTAAACAGGACCTTTTTTCCGATGAAATATATGTGTTTACCCCCAAAGGTGACATGGTTACCTTGCCCAAAGGGGCAACGGTTCTGGATTTTGCTTATGCCATTCATAGTGATTTGGGAAACAGGGCTATTGGTGCCAACCTGAACCGAAGGGTTGTGACCATTGATTCAAAACTGAGAAGCGGTGACCAGGTTGAAATTATCACATCAAAAATTTCCCAGCCACAGGAAGACTGGTATAATATTGTGGTAACGGCCCGGGCAAAGACAAAAATTAAAACAGCGCTGAAAAATAAAAGAAAATTATACAAACAGGAAGGAGAAAAAAAATTACAGGAAATTTTTCAACAACTGAAAGTCGAATTCAACGGTCAGAATGTACAAAAAGTGATGAAGGGTTCTCCTGTCGACAGCCCCATTGATTTTTATTATATGCTGGCTACAGGAAAAATCGGAAAAGAAAATGTAAAACAGATATTGCAGCCGGCAGAAGACAAATCGAGATGGTTGGGTACGTGGCACCTCCCTTTTATTAACAAACAGCCCAAATCGGTACCGCCTGATAAAGATAAACCCGGGAATCCTTCTCAGACAGAAGCTTCCGGTATTCAAAGCGAATATATCGTTTCTTCCTGTTGCCATCCTGTTCCGGGAGACAATGTCATTGTCTTGGAGTTGCCTTCCGGCAGGACCGAGGTACATCGCACCGATTGTGAAAAAGCCATTCAACTCATGTCGGTGTATGGCCGTAATATCCTGAAATCGAAGTGGAAACCGGAAGAAGGGAAAACCTATCTTGCCAAAATTAATATCACGGCCAAAGACCGTCGGGGGCTTCTGAATGCCATAGCCGAAACTATTTCCCTGACGTATCAACTCGATATGAATGCCATTAATATGCGTTCCCACGAAGGACTTGTTTTTATTGACATGCAAATTTTTGTCCCCGGTTTAGTCGTTTTAAAAAAACTGATGGCAAGTCTGGCAAAGGTAGATCAGGTACTCAAAGTTGTCCGGGTATTTTAACAGCCCCCGTTGCCTTTTTGTTGTTTTTTGGCTGTTTTTCAATTTTATGTTAATAAAAAAGAAAAAATATTATTTCTATTTAAACTGTTTAAATATAAAATGCGTATTTTTACGGCGCAAAACTTTACCACGGGAATATGAAACAGGAAACGAAAAAAGAAACTTTTGAAAAAGTAAAAAAAGTTTTCACGGAATACCTTGATTCCAAGGGCCATCGAAAAACCCCTGAACGCTACACAATTCTAAAAGAAATATATGCAACTGACGGCCATTTTGATATTGAAACGTTGTATATTCGTATGAAAAACAACAAATACCGTGTGAGCCGCGCTACTTTATACAATACCATTGAGTTGCTGCTGGACTGCAATCTGGTGACCAAACATCAATTTGGAAACAATTGTGCTCAGTTTGAACGTTCTTTTAAATACAAACAGCATGACCATTTTGTTTGTTTGGAGGATGGGACAGTTTTGGAGTTCTGCGATCCGCGGATTCAGGAAATTCAAAAATCGGTGGAAGAACTGTTGGGAGTAAAAGTGGCTTACCATTCTTTGACCTTTTATGGAAAGTGCCCTGAAGAAGCCAAAGAAAAAGCCATAAAACGATAAACTTTTAACCGTTTTCCCATAAAGAACCTTATTTTTGTTGTAAATAAGCATGTGCCGTTTTTGTGCATGCATTTTTAATGTCCACGAATATGGAAATAAAAACAGATGTGCTTCTCGGCTTACAGTGGGGCGATGAAGGCAAAGGAAAAATTGTGGATGTCCTTACCCCTTCTTATGATATTGTTGCCCGTTTTCAGGGCGGTCCCAATGCAGGACATACCATAGAATTTGGTGACAAAAAGTTTGTGCTTCATACGATTCCTTCCGGAATTTTTAACAGCAAAACGGTCAATGTCATAGGGAACGGTGTCCTTATCGATCCTTTTGTGTTGGACCAGGAAATAAAATTATTGGGGTCGTCCGGCATTGATGTGGCCAAAAATGTGCTGATTTCGCGGAAGGCACATCTTATCCTGCCTTCACACCGCTTGCTCGATGCCGTTTACGAAACAGCCAAAGGCAAGGAAAAAATCGGATCGACCCTGAAAGGTATCGGACCGGCCTATACTGATAAAACTGCCAGAAAAGGATTGCGGATCGGTGATCTGGATTTTCCCGACTTTGTACAACGTTATCATAAGGTCCGCGGTCAGCATATAAAAATTGCATCTTTGTACGGGGCCAATTATAAAAAAATAGAGGTGGAAGGCATGCCCTTTGAAATATACGAGCAAAAATGGCTGGAATCGCTGATGCAACTACAACATTTTGAGAAAATTGAAAGCGAATATTACCTGAACAAGGCTTTGGCCGACGGAAAAAAAATATTGGCTGAAGGGGCGCAGGGAACCATGCTGGATGTGGATTTCGGGGCTTATCCTTTTGTTACCTCCTCTAATACAACCACTGCCGGTGTTTGTAGCGGACTGGGTATTCCGCCTTCTGCCATTGGCCGGGTAATGGGTATTTTTAAAGCATATTGTACCCGGGTAGGCAGTGGCCCTTTTCCTACTGAATTGTTTGATGATAACGGGAAAAAACTTCGGGAAACAGGTCGTGAGTTCGGTGCTACTACAGGGCGGCCGCGACGTTGTGGCTGGCTTGACCTGCCTGCCTTAAAATACGCTATTATGCTGAACGGGGTAACAGAACTTAAAATGATGAAAGCAGATGTTTTGTCCGGTTTCCCGGAAATAAAAGTTGCTACTGCTTACAAAATTAACGGCCGCCTGAC
>JALUYM010000026.1 GCA_027018745.1 Bacteroidales bacterium
TTGGAACTAAGCCTTCCGGTGGCAGCAACGGCCTGATTGTAAGAAGTATGAATGCGGCCATCACGTTCCGCTACCAGCTTGGGCAAGCTATCAACGTAAGTGGATTTTAGCTTTGTAAGAGAACGGTATTCGAGTATTTTTTCAACGATGGGATGGCGGTAAGCCAGTTTGGCCAGTACATCTTCCCCGGTGGAATACTGGCCGGTTTTGGTCTTTTTCGGCTTACTCGATAATTTTAACCTTTCGAAAAGTACTTCCCCCAATTGCTTGGGCGAAGCAATGTTAAATTCCATGCCGGCCATTTCGTAAATTTCCCGTTCCATAAGGGCAATATCCACCGACAGTTCTTCCCCGAAGCGGGCCAGTGTTTTTGTATCAATTTTTACTCCTTCGGCTTCCATGGCCGCGAGCACCGGTACCAGGGGCATTTCTATTTCACGGAACAGTTTCTCCGTGCCGGTCTCTTTCAGCCTGGGTTCAAAAACCTGTCTTAATTGTAAAGTTACATCCGCGTCCTCGGCAGCGTATTCTTTGATTATTTCCAATGGAACATCCCGCATATTGCCTTGCTTTTTCCCCTTTTTCCCGATAAGGGATTCAATGGGAACCGGTTGATAATGCAAATAGGTTTCGGAAAGATAATCCATATTGTGCCGGTGATCGGGTTCCAACAGGTAATGTGCGATCATGGTGTCGAAAAATTTCCCTTTTACCACCACATCATACCAGCGTAAAACAGAGATATCATATTTTATGTTCTGTCCTGTTTTTTCTATCTTTTCATTTTCCAAAACATCTTTAAAAACAGATAGCTGCCTGGTTGCATGGTGGTAGTTTTCCGGCAACGGAACATAAAAAGCTTCCTGTGGTTTCCACGAAAACGAAATACCGACAATCTCGGCGGTATGGGGATCCAGGCCGGTAGTTTCGGTGTCAAAGCAAAACGAATCCAGCTTCTTCAGCTCTCCGGCCAGCGCTTTCATTTTTTCCGGCGTATCCGTCAAATGATAGGTATGGGGCGTGGTTTGGATGGTTTTTATCTCGTCTCCCGCGGTGTCGAAAAGTTCGCCCTGTTTGTAACTGCCTTCCGTTGACTGCATGGAAAGCCAGGTGAAAAACCGCTTGGCAAAGGTGCGGAATTCCAGTTCATCAAACAGTTTTTTTAAAGCTTCATGGTCGGGGGTGCCCATTTTCAGCTTTTCCGGCTCAAAAGGAAGGGGAACATCAACCAAAATGGTAGCCAGTTGTTTGGAAACCAGTGCCTGTTCGGCGTATTTTTCCAGGTTCTCGCGCAGCTTTCCTTTCAGTTGACGGGTGTTTTCGAGAAGGTTTTCAATGGAACCGAACTGTGCAATGAGCCTGGCCGCTGTTTTCTCGCCAATACCCGGTACGCCGGGAATGTTATCCACGGCATCGCCCCAAAGGCCCAATATGTCAATAAACTGTTCAGGACGCTGAATGCCATAACGTTCGCACACTTCTTTTGGTCCCCACACTTCTGCTTTATTCCCTCCGCGGGCAGGTTTATACATAAGAATTTTTTCAGAAACCAGCTGACCGAAATCTTTGTCAGGAGTCATCATGAAAGTAATAAACCCTTTTTTTTCTGCTTGTTTTGCCAATGTTCCAATAACATCATCCGCTTCATAGCCATCTACAAAAAGAACCGGAATCCCTAAGGCATCCAGCAGCTTTTTGACGTAAGGAATGGAAGCAGCGAGGCCTTCGGGCATTTTTTCACGATTTGCTTTGTATTCAGCAAAATCTTCGTGCCGCTGGGTGGGCGCCATGGTATCGAAAGCCACTCCGAGATGGGTGGGCTTCTCCTTTTTCAGGATCTCCAGCAACGTGTTGGCAAAGCCAAGAATGGCAGAAGTATTCAATCCTTTGGAATTGATTTGAGGGTTCCGGCTCATGGCAAAATAGGCACGGTAAATAAGTGCCATGGCATCGAGTAAAAAGAGTTTTTTTTCTTCGTTCATAGTCCTGCGTATTAATTAACAAAAGTACGGAAAAACCCAATCCCTGCCTTTGCCCGATGGTCGGCTTTCCTTCTGTGTTTTTCCGACTTGTCAACGATGCATTGTTATTAACTCTCTTTCCACAGGCATAAAAAAGCTGAGTTTTGGGGTTATTTTTATTGCCGTTAACACTCACCAATAGTTTTTCCCATGGCAGGAAAAAAACCTGAAAACAAAAAAAAGATTTTTGTGCTGGACACATCGGTTATTTTGTATAACCACAATGCCATCAATAATTTTGAAGATAACGATGTGGCCATTCCCATAACAGTCCTGGAAGAGCTGGATAATTTCAAGAAGGGGAATGATACCAAAAATTTTGAAGCCAGAGAATTTATCCGTTTTCTGGACAGCATTTCCGGAAAATTAACCATGACCAACTGGCGGCGGCTGGATGGCCCGGAAAAAGGAAAATTCAGGGTGATCATGAACGAACAAAGCCGGCGTGATGCGCGCCATGTTTTTGGCGAAGACAAAGCCGACCACCGCATCCTGAATGCCGCCCTGAAACTGAAAGAAGACCATCCCGACCGCAAAGTGGTTTTGGTGAGCAAAGACATTAACCTGCGGCTGAAAGCCAAAGCCATGAACCTGCCGGCAGAAGATTTTGAGACTGGTAAAATCAAGAACATCAATACACTGTACACAGGCAAAAATGTGCTCACAGGGGTTTCGGGCGAGGTGATAGACAGCCTTTATGCCAACGGTTTCTGCAGCCTCGAAGATTTGAACATTGCAAAACCTTATCCCAATCACTATTTTATCCTCAAAGGATACCATGCCTCGGCACTGGCCTTTTATAATCCCGTTACCGAAAGAATTGAAAGGGTTGAGAAACATGCTGTTGCCCGAATCATGCCCCGTAATGCTGAACAGGTCTTCGCCCTGCATGCACTATTGAACCCGGAGGTGAAACTGGTGACCTTGCAGGGAGTTGCCGGTACGGGAAAAACCCTGCTGGCATTGGCAGGGGCCTGGGAACAACGAAGAAGTTTTAAACAGGTTTATATGGCCCGCCCCATCGTGCCGCTGAGCAATAAAGACATCGGTTATCTGCCCGGCGATGTGAATTCTAAAATAAACCCCTATATGGAACCACTTTGGGACAACCTGAAATATATTCAAGATCAATTTGGAGAACAAGATAAAGAATACCGGCATATCAATGATGCCATTGAAAGTGAAAAACTGATGATCACCCCTTTGGCTTATATCCGCGGAAGGAGTATTTCCAATGTGATCTTCATTGTGGATGAAGCCCAGAACCTGACGCCCCACGAGATAAAGACCATCATTACCCGTGCCGGCGAGAATACCAAAATTATATTTACAGGGGATATTTATCAAATCGACACACCCTATCTCGATTCACAGTCGAACGGCCTTTCAGTACTCATCGACCGACTGAAACAAAATGCGATTTATGCCCACATCCGGTTAGAAAAAGGCGAGCGCTCCGAACTGGCCAACCTGGCAAATAAATTGTTGTAATCATACCAAAATTTCCGAAGACAAAAAAACGGATGACCTGCAGCATTTTTAATCCGTTTCCCCGCCGTTCATCAACTTTTGAATGGAAAGCCGGTCAGCTTTTACAATTCCTTTCTCGGTGATGATACCGGTAATATACTTGGCGGGGGTCACATCAAAAGCCGGATTGTAAGCCCCGGAGCCTGGAGAACAAACCATTACTTTTACAATGTTTCCATTGTCGTCGGGGCCGGTTTGGTATAAAACTTCGTCTTGCGACCGTTCTTCAATGGGGATTTCCTTGCCGGTTTCACAATCCATATCGAAAGTGGAAGTAGGCGCCGCAATATAAAACGGAACACCGAATTCTTTTGCCAGAACAGCCCGGCCCATGGTGCCTATCTTGTTGGCAGTGTCTCCGTTGGCAGCAATACGGTCGGCTCCGGTAATGACCATGTCGATTTTTCCCTGTGCCATGAGCGAAGCTGCCGCGTTGTCGGGAATGATCACATGGGGAACATCATCATTTTTCAATTCCCAGGCAGTCAATCGTCCGCCCTGGCCACGGGGACGGGTTTCGTCAACATAAACAAAGACTTTTTTCCCTTGCCGTTTGGCGAGATAAACAGGGGCCAGCGCTGTTCCGTAATCAACAAACGCCAGCCAGCCGGCATTGCAATGTGTTAAAATGTTGGCTTTTTTGTCAATAAGGCTGCTGCCGTATTCGCCGATGGCTTTGGAATTTTCAGCATCTTCCCGGGCAACGGCATGCGCTTCGGCCACTGCTTTTTCCGTTGATTCCAGCCCTGCACGGTAAACCCTGTCCACAGCATAAAACAGGTTTTTGGCAGTAGGACGGGTGTTTTCAATATCGCTGCGTGCCTCGCGGATCATTTTCAACCGCTCTTTGGTATTAATGGTCAGAAAAGCCTGTGCCATAGCAAAGCCGGCTGCAGCACCAATGGCTCCGGCACCCCGCACAATCATA
>JALUYM010000027.1 GCA_027018745.1 Bacteroidales bacterium
AGAATAGGAAGGGGACCTTCAAGCAGTCACACCATGGGGCCGGTACGGGCGGCAAGAATATACAAGAAACGACACCCTGAAGATAAATCCTTCCGTGTTACATTATATGGTAGTTTGGCTTTGACCGGAAAAGGACATTTGACCGATGTTTCTGTTACCCGGGAATTGCAGCCGGCAAAAGTTGAAATTATCTGGAAAAGGGATGAAATAAAACCATTTCACCCCAATGCATTGGAATTTGAAGTAACCGAAAAGAACAAAGCTTCCGATAAATGGCTGGTTTACAGTATTGGCGGTGGCGAGATTGTGGATGAAAAAAACAAGGACAAAAAGAAAGTCTCCGTTTATACCCAAAAAAACATGCAGGATGTGCTGAAATATTATCATAAAACGGGAAAAACATTGTGGGAACTTGTTTTTGAAACGGAAGGTGAAGCGATAAAAAAATATTTGGCCAGGGTATGGGAAATTATGCAACAGGCTATCCAAAATGGTCTGAATCATGAGGGGTTATTGCCCGGCGGGTTAAAATTACAACGGAAAGCGGCTTCTTATTATGCCAAGTCGAAGGGCTTGAAAGATCATGCCCGTGTAACCAGCAGGATCTTTTCCTATGCTTTAGCTGTAGCTGAAGAAAATGCTTCGGGGGGAGAAGTGGTAACGGCACCCACATGCGGATCGGCCGGAATATTACCAGCCGTATTAAAAATCAGTCAGGAACATTTTAAAATTAGTGACGATAAAGTTATCAGGGCATTGGCCACTGCCGGTTTGATAGGAAATATTGTCAAATACAACGCGTCTATTTCCGGTGCTGAGGTGGGATGCCAGGGCGAGGTGGGAACGGCATGTGCCATGGCTGCTGCCGCTGCCACGCAAATCGGGGGAGGAACTCCGGCACAGGTTGAATATGCTGCCGAAATGGGCCTTGAGCATCATTTGGGCCTGACTTGCGATCCGGTAAACGGGCTGGTGCAGATTCCTTGTATTGAACGCAATGTCCATGCTGCTGCCCGGGCTTTTGATGCAGCCCGGTATTCACTTTTGTCTGATGGCCGGCATTTTATCAGCTTTGATGTGGTTACCAAAGTTATGAAACAAACCGGAAAGGATTTACCCAGTCTTTATCGGGAAACTTCGCTCGGAGGGCTTGCAGCTTTTGGTAATAAGAATTCTTTTGAAGATTGAGGGAACAGGTTTTTACTTTGACAAATTTATTCAGGCGAAAATATTATTTTTAGAATGAAAGAAAAATCAAAAATAAATTTTGGATAACAGCAATCCTCATAAACAGTTCATAGAAATGCTTTTCTGAAAACAGGTAGTTGCCGTTTATTTTTGTTTATGTTTAAAACAGGTAAAATAAGAGCATATTCCAAAGGATACAATGCCTGCACAGCCTAATCCCCAAAAGATAGAATTAAATCCTGCTGAAGTAACCCCCATCTCACTGGCAATAAATCCTCCTATTATTACCGATAAATAAACAAGAAAACCGATAAACGAAAACAACAACAATTCGCTGTAAATTATTTTTCTTTTAGCTTCCATGGCTTCCCTTGTTTTTCATTACAAATTTACTGTAAATAACACGGTAAAAGCAAGTTAAGTATAATGATAATGTTTATCCTTTTTTGAGAAAAATGTTAGGTTTGTTTATATCATTTTTTCCGTTAATTTTTGATAATTATTCATTAATTATTTGATTTATATCACATTTAATATCTGTTTCCTGATTTTTTTAACTTTGTAAAATGCAAAATTGTGAGACTTGTATCATACGTTCCAAAGCGGTAAATACGCTTAACCCCAAAGAACTAAGATTTTTAATGGAGAGTTGTGCAGAAACAACTTATAATCCAAGGGAAAGCATTATCAAAGAGGGAATGCTGTCTTCTCATATTGCTTATTTAAAATCGGGGTTGGCCATGGTAAGCAAAAAAGGAGTGAAAGGGGTTGATCAAATCCTCAAAATTGTTCAACCGGGAAACTATCTTGGCCTGCAAACTATTTTATTTGAAAAAGTTAACCAGTTTTCAGTAACGGCACTGGACAAATGTGTGGTTTGTTTTATTGATAATTTGTCTTTTAAGGAATTGATCAGCCGGAACAACCAGTTTGCCAACGAATTATTATTGTTTCTTTGTCGGGAGGAGTTGACTTATTTTGAACGGTTTGTCAACATTCATCAAAAACAAATCGCCGGACGGATTGCAGATATTATCTTGTTTTTTTCTGAAAAGATATATGCCAATGCCCTGACTTTTGAGATGCCGCTTTCACGGGGAGATATTGCAGCACTTGTATGTACCACCCGGGAGAGTGTTACCCGCGCCATAAAAGATCTTTCAGAAATAAAAACAATACGTGTAACCGGAAGGAAATTTGAAATATTGGATTTGGCGAGGTTAAAAAAAATCAATCAGAGCGGTTGACCGGACATTTGTGGTTTTAGATGACGTCAATAAACAAAAAAGTCCCGCGAAATACCTTCCGGGACTTTTCATGTCATTTAGAACCTGCATTAAACCAGGCCTTCTTTCATCAGTTCTTCCTCAGCCAGTTTCTTGTCGGTTTTATCAACGATAAAGCCCTCAAAACCAATTATGTTATTACCATCGTAAACCGGTGTCATGGTAATCTGATGGTACCCGATAGAACCGTCTTTACAATAACGGCGGGTGATGCCGAAAGGAATTGTTTCTCCTTTCAACACACGGTTCACTGATTTCTGCAATGCAACAAAGTCTTCTTTGGTCCTGCTCAGCGAATAATGTTTGCCAATGATCTCTTCTCTGGAATCATATTTGTACAACTTCAGCCATACTTCATTCACATCCTGGTAGAAGCCGTCTTTATCAATACGGAAATAACCCACATCTTTTGAAGATGCCATAAGTTTATAGAACTCTTCTCCTTTGTCACCCGTGGCAATTTTCTTTTCCAATGCCTGTTCGGCTTCCACCTGGGCCGTATTGTCAATAATAAAACCCTCCAGCCCGGCAATGTTGCCTTCTTTGTCTTTGTAAGGAGCAGCAGAAACGGTATGGTAACCGATGCTCCCATCTTTACAGAGACGTTCAACCTGTTCTCCGCTAATGGTTTCGCCTGATAAAACCCTGTTTACAAGCTGCATGATAGCCTTTTTGCCCTCAGGCGTCCTGTCAAGCGTAACATGGGAACCAATTACTTTTTTCTTGTCCATACATTTGTACAGGCTCAGCCATACATCGTTAACATCTTCGTAAAATCCGTTTTTATTAATTCTGAAATACCCTACATTGGAATGGATCAGTTTTTCCCGCAAGTGGGTTGATACGGTATCTATTCCCAGTTTTTCCACCACATCTTCAAAAGCCGTTTCGAACATGCCTTCTTTTTCAATTGTCCCTTTGCCACTTATTCCTTTCCTGCTTTCGACCAATGCTACTTTCAGGTTTTCTTTCAAAGCAATTTCCGCGTCTTCGTCCGACATTTCTTCCCAGCCGGTTAACATAGCTTTAATGGCAGAAAGGGGTTTGTGCCCGGTGGTGGTCAGGTAAACATGACCAATTACAAAACCCAGCAACAGATAAGCTCCTGCAACATGGAAATAGGCTATGGCCCCCAGGTCGTGGACGACGCCGTGGCTTACAAAATAAACATAGTACATGTAAAGCAAACCGCTAAAAACAACTACCGGTATAATCAATACCCTGAGGCCGAGATAGGTAAGTCTTTGCAGCGGGTTAAATTTATTGTAGACCGTTTTGCGTGTCGGATGGGGTGCATGGCGAAAAATCCCCGTGATATAATATTCTATTTGTGCTTTGAGCAATTTAGTAGACGGAATGTATTGACGCCATTCACCTGTTGTAATATTCCAAAATTGGGTAAAAACGATCAGGATAATAAAAGCCCAGGCCAGATTACGATGAAAAAGAACAGCTTGTTGATAACCAAATAAATGATAAAACCCATGCACCTCAAATCCTGTTAAAGCCAGCAACAAAATGAAAGCAGCCTGTGTCCAATGCCAGAACCTCTCGTATCGTTTATAAATCAATACTCTTTTCATAGTCAAAAAATTTTAATTGTTTTTTTTGTTGCTTACAATTCTTAAAATTCCGTGGATACTTACGCCTAACAGTACCAGGATGATGAAGATCAGTCCTGAATCGTCCAATAACGAACTATGGTTTCTTCCCGGTATGTAAAAACCGGTGAGATTTTCCAGCCTGCCGTTATGATCGGTATGGCAGTCAATGCACTGCAGTGCTTTGGAAGAAGGAGAAACTTCGTGGTTCAAAGGCCAGATGGTTTCTGTCCTCAAAAAAGCATAATGTCCGCTGAAGGGCAAGCCAATATATTTCATGCCGGCCGTACAGGAAGCTTTCCAGTTAAAATCGGCCCAGAGTGCCCCGCTACCTTTCACCTGGCTGGCCAGTTTGGGTTGAATCAAAAGCATGGTTACCGGATC
>JALUYM010000028.1 GCA_027018745.1 Bacteroidales bacterium
GTGAAATTTAGAATTGGTGACAGATAAAAAAGGCAGATTATCTTTTTAAGATTTATTTTCTTTTACATAAAAGGCCACTTTTTCGATAGACGAAATCATGTTGTACTCTTCGAGATAAACATCATCCGGCACTTCCACCGGGGTTGGAGTATAGTTTAAAATACCTTTAATGCCCGCATCTACCATGATGTTTACGGTTTCATCGGCCTGATCGCCGGGAACAGTGAGTATGCCGATTTTAATCCCTTCTTTATGGATGACATCAACGGCTTTCTCAACAGGATAACAATAAATGCCATCAATAACGCGGTTTGTTTTTTCGGGATTGATGTCAAAGCCGGCTGTGATTGTCAACTTTTCCCTTTTGCCCTGAAAATAGTTAATAATGGCCCTGCCCAGATTGCCCATGCCAAAAATTGCTACCTTTTGTCCTTCCGGACTGTCAATCAAATCGCCTATTAAACGAACCAGGTCGTTAATGTTATAACCTTTTCGTAAACTTCCCGAATAACCGATCAGCATGAGGTCACGCCTCACCTGTACGGCAGTGATGTGTAAAAGGGAGGCTATCTCGTGCGAAAAAATATTTGTTTTTCCCTTGTCAGCGCAAATATGTAAAGCCCGCCGATACTGGCTCAATCGCTCAATAGTTTTGTGGGGTATGTCCTTATAGCGGTTGTTTTCCATTTTTGTTATTCATTTAACAGTGCAAATATAGATGCAAATTTTATTCGATGATCATTTTTCAAATAATAATTAAAAATATTTTACATTTTTTGGGAAAACTTTTTCAATGGCCCGGGATTTGTCTTTTTTAACAGATTGCTTTTAGACAAATGGCTTCTCAATAAAAAATCGTTTTAGTTTTGCCAAAAATTTGTGCCAGTGAAAACAGAGGCTTTTTTGTCCACTTATCTGAAACAGGTAAATGGTCGTGACCAATTTCTTTTCTTTGCGCCCGGACGTGTCAACCTTATGGGCGATCATACCGATTATACAGGAGGGTATGTGCTTCCGGCAGCCATTTCCCTCGGAACTTATTTGTTTGTCAGGTTGTTGCCTGGAAATGAACTCCGGTTGACATCCGAAAACCTGAACGATCAGCAGATTATTTCGTTGGATAATTTTTCAAAACCTACGGGGCAATGGACTGATTATCCTGTGGGGGTGCTGTGTGAATTGGAGAAACAAGGCTGGGAGAAACAAGGCCTTGAACTGATTTATTTTGGCGATGTGCCTGCCAATGCCGGTTTATCAAGTTCTGCTTCCATAGAAATGGTGACGGCTTTTGCCATGAATACCCTTTTTCATCTGGAGATTCCTTTGAAAGAACTGGCTTTGCTTTCGCAAAGGGCCGAGAATCATTTTGTTGGTGTTCATTGTGGCATTATGGATCAATATACCAGTGCGATGGGTAAACCGGATCATGCCCTGTTGATAGACTGTCATAAAGTTGAGCATAAAGAAATTTCTGCAGAACTTGAAAATTATAAATTGGTGGCAGTAAACTCCAATGTGAAACACGCTCTGGTCAACTCTGTTTATAATCAACGTGTTGAAGAATTGCGGCAGGTAAAAAAAATCCTGAATTCATTTTTTGAAGTGCCTTATCTCGGCCATTTGACAGGAGATGACTATGAATGGCTTGACAAACTGGTGGAAAGTCCCTTGTTGAAAAAACGGTTACGCCATGTGGTGAATGAAAATGTACGGGTACAGTATGTTGCCGAATTACTGGAACAAAAAAATTATCAGATGATCGGGCAACTCATGTACGATTCGCATGAATCGCTGGCCTTCGATTTTGAGGTAAGTTGTAAAGAGTTGGATGTGCTGGTAAAAATTGCTTCCCGGACAGATGGTGTTGTTGGCGCCCGTATGACCGGTGCCGGATTTGGTGGTTGTACGCTGAACCTGGTGAAAGCCGGTGCATTGTCCTCTTTTCAGGATAAAATAGCAACCGATTATAAAAAAGAGACAGGTTTGGATGCTGTTATTTATCCGCTTTCGCTGAACGGAGAAACAAAAATGCTTTCAAAATAAATTTGTTCTTCCTGTTGCTTTATTGGTATAGGGTCGTAAACCAGATAAATGCGATGTAAATTAACACCAGTAATAATCCTTCAAATCGGTTGAGGGTGTTTTTGTTTCTCCCCAATTTACCAAAAATGAGCAACAGCAATCCCGAAAAGAATACCAATCCCAGCTCAATGTTCAGTTTGGGGGCATAAGGAATGGGTTTTATTAATGCCGTAATACCGAGTACCATTAAAATATTTAAAATATTGGAACCTACGGCATTACCCAATGCCAAGTCAGCGTTGTTTTTCCGGGCAGCTATGAGGGAAGTGGCCAGTTCAGGCAGTGAGGTGGCGCCGGCAACCAGCGTAAGTCCCATGGCTGTGTCGCTAATGCCCATGGCATTCGCAATTTTTACGGCACCATCTACAATCCACTCTCCGCCGAAATAGAGCCCCAGGCTGCCTATTATTAGAAACAGTAGAGATAATGTCCACGAATATTGTTTGAAATCTTCTTTTTCCGTTGAGGATATTTTCCCTTGTTTAAAAAAGGTAAAATACAAAAAGAAACCAAGGAAAATGAGTAAAATGACCCCATCCGAACGGCTGATGATATTCGGACGCCCGAAAATAAAATCATTGGCCAGCAAGAATAACAAAACAGGCGCAAAAAGACTAAACGGAATATCGCGTTGCAGGGTCTTTTTTTTGAAGTGAATGGGAATCACCAGGGCTGCTGCGCCGACAACAAGCAGGGTATTGGTTATGTTGCTGCCCAGGATGTTTCCAATGGCAAGGTTTGTATTTCCTTTTATGCCTGCAAAAATGTTGACGATCAGTTCCGGCAGAGAGGTGCCAAGGGCCACTATCGTCAAGCCCATCACCATTTGCGAAACATTAAGCTTCAGTCCAATGCTTGATGCCCCGTTTACCATAAGTTGTGCCCCTGCAATTAAAATGGCAAAGCCTGAAAAAAAGGTGATGTATGTGATAAGCATATGAAAAAATTAACTTCGGTTGTTTTGTGTAAGGGATCCTTTTAATAGTTTTCGCATTTCTTCGACCTGTTCTCCTGTTCCAAGAACAAAAATTTTAGAATCGGGGTAAAGTTTGGTATCGGGGGTGGGGTTAAGGATATATTCGCCTGAGGTGGTTTTGTACCCGATAATGTTGGCTCCGGTTTTTTTTCGTAGTTCTAATTCTCTGATAGGTTTGTGCAATAAATGGTCCGGCAGGTTATTGCAGGTTATTTCCATGAGTTGTACGGGAGAGTTCCCATGGACGTTCAAATGTTCCAGAAATTCCATAACGTCGGGCTGGGCTACGAGGGTAGCCATGTGTGCCCCGCCAACCCGTTCGGGCATGACCACACTGTTTACCCCTGCCATGCGCAATTTCTTTTCAGCACTTTCGCTGGATGCACGGCTGATAATATTTAATTCAGGATTGAGTGACCGGGCGGTAAGTACCACAAAAAGATTGTCGGCATCCAACGGCAGGGTGGCGATGAGAGCGCGGGCTTTGGCAATGCCGGCCCGCAACAAAACCTCATCTTCCGTGGCATCCCCTTCAATAAACTGAATAGGTTGTGTTACGTTGCTTACTACCAGTTCATGATCTTTGTCTACTACGATCACTTTTTCCCCAAAGGCCGTGAGTTCCTGTACTACCTGTATTCCGTTTCGGCCGTAACCGCAAACAATGATATGATTTTTCATTTTTTTTAGTTTTAAATTCCTCAGGTTTCCCCCAAAGAAAAAATTGAGTTGTGTTTTAAATAAACTTTGTGTCAGGTTGGATAAAAAGTAAGCCAATACCCCAAGACTGGAAATGATGAGGATGATAGTAAAGATCTTTCCTGCATCCGACAGGGGGTATACTTCCCTGAATCCGACGGTGGAAATGGTTATCACGGTCATGTAGAAGGCATCAATGAAAGAATAGGCCTCAATTACCATGTATCCTATGGTGCCTGTTATCATAAGAATGAGAACATAAATTCCGGCTTTTACCAATTCTGGTGTCTGGTTGAGATACTTCAAATGTTTTCCTGTTTGTTTGGTACAAAATTAAGAAATTATGACCATGGAAAACGTATTTTGCCCTGGCTGTCATTTCGGGAAGGACTAATTTTTTAATTTTGTAAAAATGATGACTGTAAAACCAAAACAAAAGATCCTTGTAACGGGTGCCAGTGGTTTTCTGGGAAAAACTGTGGTAAAAACATTATTGCAGAACATTGATTATAAGGTAATAGCAGTTTGTCATTTCAGGAAGAATTGCAACGTTTTCCCTTCCGACGTCCGATTGGTTACTGAAGCTGTAAACCTGGAAAACGGGAAAGCCCTTTTTTCTCTTTTATTTAAATGGAAACCGGATGTTGTTTTCCATCTCGGTGCTATGGCACGCCTGCAGGC
>JALUYM010000029.1 GCA_027018745.1 Bacteroidales bacterium
ATTGATACATGGTATCTCAAGGCTTTAATACCACACCAATATTTTTTTTCCCATCGATTTTGATGGCCAACGGTTTTTTAAACCGGATGTGCCGCAATGTATCATTCTCGTAAACGGCTGGCTGGCCGTCAAGAAACGGCAGATTGTACACTCCATCGTCAATATAAGGGTTTACAGTAAAATACCCTATACGAAAGGAAGTCAGGTTTTGAAAGAAATGGGTTCCCTGGCTTGGGTCAATGCGGTAATTTTTCAGGCCGGATTCTACAATCAGACGCGCAGCGGATATTTGCGACCAGCTAACCGGTATTCCTAACCATGGGTCTGAAGATCCCCAGCGGCCGGGGCCTATCAGAATATAATTCCGGTTTTTTTTGAGAAATTTTTTGTTCAGTTCGCCGATCATTTCTGCTGTTTTCCTGTTGTTGGCGGCCTCAAAAGTCTGGGGCTTTACGTAAATAACATCCTGAACATCTTCGATTTCACCGTTTCCCAAAGCTGAATTGGATAAGATTAACAACCGGTTCGGGTTGATTTTGTGGGGATTTAGATGGACACTTTGTTCCTTGCTGGCGATGGGCCTGATTTGCAAAAGGTAAAATTTTATTTTTTCCCCTTTCTTCACATTTAAATCCATAACAAATTCAATTTCCACCGGTTTGTCCATCTCTTTTGCACCGAGATACAACGTTTTCTGTAAAATTTCGGCTAAGGGGAAAATGTTGTGTTTCAATATAGCATTGAAAGTGATCAGTTTTTTCCCCGGATAATTATACCCATCGCGGATAATGTTGTTTTGCAAGTCGTAGGAGCTGGCAATTTTGCGGATAGAGTTGTCTTTTTCTGCATCTTTTATGGTCCTTTTCACCAGGTTTATACTGTCGTTTACACTGGGAATAAATTTTTCCGGAGAAAGGTCCAGTGCAAAGAAATATTTCTGTGTTTCGCGCAGGGCGGCATCCGGTGTGGCAGTCTGCATGACCTTTTTTGGATATTGTGGTGAAAAACGAAGGGAAAGGCCTCCATCAACGATATATTTTCCCAGTCCAAGGGCAATATTGGCTGTGCCATCTTTGGGTTTTTCGGGGGGAATGGGATAATAATCCAGCGATCGGGCTACTCCCGAAAGGGTGGGATAAAAATATCTGCCATATTGCTTTCCGCAAACTTCCTGAAGTACAACTGCCATTTTTTCTTCGTCTATCACATTGGCGGTGGCCTGCATATAAGCTTTACTGTCAGCGAAAAAAGCTGATGCGTAAACACTCTTGATGGCCTGATTGAGCATTTCAAATTTTTTATCCAGGTTTTTTTCTGTAGAGGGGATCATGTACGTATTGTAAATCCCCGCAAAAGGCTGGTAATGACTATCTTCCAAAAGACTGGAAGAGCGAACGGCTGTCGGTTGATTTATCAGGGAAGCTATGGTAAATAAATCTTCCTGTACCGATTCGGGCAATTTGGCATCAAGAAAAAACTGCAAAATTTGCTCGTCGGTATGATCCTGCGAGAGCGCAATAGGATAAAGATCATTGCTGTCCATGAATTCATCGAAAATATCTGTTCCGAGTACAACGGTTTTAGGGATAGATATGTCCACATCTTTATACAGATGGTGCAACTCGTTACGGTTGATTAGCGAATCAAGAAAAGCCAGTCCTCGGGCTTTACCGCCAATAGACCCCTGGCCAATGCGCGAAATAGAAAAATATTCATCGAAAGTCAGACGGTCGAATTGCGAAATAACGCCCCGTGATTTAGTAATGCGAAAATTGCTGATAGCATTAAAGATAAAATACCTTACCTCGTTAATGTTTTCAAAGTCTTCAACGGTAAAAGACTGGAAAAGTTTGGCGAGTGAGAACAATGCCCTGGCACGCAGCCATTTGGAAAAATGTTCCCGTTCAATATGATAGCGAAGCGATTCTTTTGGTATTTGAAAAATCTTTTCCTGCAGGTCTTTCAGGTTACGGGCACGTCCAACTTCTTTGCCGGTGGCAGGGTCTTTGAAAATAAAATCGCCAAAGCCGAAATAGTATTTGATAAAACTGCGCAGCTCATAAGGCAGGCTGGAAGAATTTTTGTCGATGAACGCCACGCCAAGTTTTTTGGCTTTTTCTTCATTTTTCAAATCGGATGATTGCAGCAACAGCGGCATAAAACGGTTTTCTTTTTTTATTCGGGTAAAAAGCCGTAATCCCGCTTCCGGGTCTTTTACTCCTTTGCGCGGATAGCTGATATCGGAAATGACGCCCAACAGGTTGCTTTTATATTTTCGATAAAAATGTATGCCTTCTTCATAATTGGTAGCCAGTAATATTTTGGGCCTTCCGCGTGCTTTCAGCATTTTTTGGTGTTCGTTAAGCCCTTCGGTAATGAATGATTTCGATTGTTTAAAAATGATTTTGTAAATGTTGGGCAGATAGCTTGAATAAAACCGAATGTTGTCTTCTACCAAAATGATGGTCTGAACGCCAACTGCTTTCACGTCGTGTTCGACATTCATGCGGTCTTCGATCAGTTTGATAATGGCCATGAGCAAATCCGTATTTCCCAGCCAGCTAAAAACATAATCAATATTGCTCAGGTTAAGTTTTTCAATTTTCAGGCTTACTTCACGCGAAAAAGGGGAAAGGGCTATGACAGGGACATGCGGATAACCCGCTTTTACCATGGCTGCCAGCTTAAACGTTCCTTTGTCATCGAAACTTAACATGGAAATAACCAAATCTACTGGTTCTTCCCGCATGCATTTCATGGCTTCGCGCAACGATGTAGCCTGGATAAACCGGGGGGGATAACGCAGGTTTAACGACATGTATTCGTTGAATATCTGCTCTTCAATACGGCCGTCTTCTTCCAGTATAAAAGCATCATATACGCTGGAAACCAATAGAATGTTGTAAATGCGCTTGCGCATCAACAAGCTGAACGAAGCTTCGTTGAAATAATATTTGGCAGCGTAAAGGTCTGTCCGTTCAGGAATCATTTGGATAGCTGTTTTTGCAAAGGTACACCAGTTTTCCCAAATCAAAAAGTACTATTTTTGCTTAAAATCGAACATTTATGCCACAAGATATTCAGGAAATTTTCTACAGGAAGATAAAACCACTGAACTTTGAACGCACGATGGGCCTTTTTGGAGCTACCACCATTGGGGTGGGAGCACTTATGGGAGCAGGGGTTTATGTCCTGATTGGTGCTGCTGCCGGAGAAGCCGGCCCTTCTGTCATTCTTACCTATTTTATAACCGGTATCCTGGCTTTTGCAACAACACTTTTGTTTGCCGAACTCAGTAGAATTATACCCCGTTCGGGAGGCGGTTATACTTATGCCTATAAAATACTGGGCAGTATCGGAGGGTTTACCACAGGCTGGTTCCTTGCACTGGGCAGTATTTTTGCTTGTGGCCTGTATGCTATCGGTTTTGCAGAATACACGATATCTGTTACCGGGATACGGGTCCCTGATTATATGGTGAAAGCCACGGCTGTGGGAATTACCTTGTTATTGGCTTTGTTGAACAGCATTTCAAAGGGGAAAAAGAAATTTAATTTGCAAAACTGGGTTGTCTGGGGCAACGTGGTTATTTTGATCATCCTGATTGTTGTTTCCGCATTTCATGGAAAAGTGCAGAATGTTAAGCCTTTCCTCCCGACAGGATTTGAAGGAACGCTGGCAGCTATATCACTGATATATATTTCCTTTTTTGGTTACCAGTTGATTGCAAACAATGCTGATGAAATCATTGAGCCTGAAAAAACGGTTCCCAAAGCCATGAAATTGTCCATGCTTATCAGTATGGGAATTTATTTGTTTATTGCGGCTACTGCAGTAATGACTGTTCCGTGGAAAGAACTTGCCGAGAGTCAGGCCCCGCTGGTTTTGGTTGCCAACAAAAGCTTTGGCGGCAGGGGATGGCTGCTCATTTCGTTGGGGGGTATGATGGCTTCGTTGGGAGCTTTAAGCAGTACCATGATTTCGCAAAGCCGGCAGATTTACGAAATGGGTAAAGATCGTTTTTTCCCTGACTATTTTGGTAAACTGGATGTCAAAACAAAGCAGCCCCGAACGGCTCTTTTGATAGGGGCTGTTATCATCGGTTTGATTCTGGTAACAGCTGATTTAGAATTTATTGCCAAAGCTGCCAACTTTTGCCTGCTGGCATCCCTGTTGCCTGTTTCTTTGGCTTTGAGAAAGATTTACAGAAAAAACCCGGCCCTGAAACCAAAACAAAAATGGAAAAATTTTCTTCCCGAAATGACCCTGATCATAAACCTGGGTTTGTTGCTCACCCTGGGTATTGTTTCTTTGGCTTTTGGCCAGCAGTTGTTGCTTGTGGGGGCTGCGGTTTACTTTTTTTATTCCAGAAAGCGGGAAAAAAGACACCGTGAAGGATTGAACATTGTTCTGGAAGAAGAAAAAGGT
>JALUYM010000030.1 GCA_027018745.1 Bacteroidales bacterium
GATCAACTCTTCAGAATCCACCTTGTGTTTTGTCAGGTCTTCCACTTCGATGGTACGGAAATTTCCAAGGCCGGTGTGCAAAGTGATTTCGGCAAAGTTTACCCCGATAATTTCCAGTCTTTTCATCAGCTCTCTCGAAAAGTGAAGTCCGGCTGTGGGGGCTGCCACGGCTCCTTCGTATTTGGCATAAATTGTCTGAAAACGCTCATCATCCTCCGGTTCGACCGGACGGCCATGGATTTTGGGCAGAGGTGTTTCGCCGAGCCTTTTTAATGTTTCTTTGAATTCTTCATAGGGGCCATCAAACAAAAAACGCAGGGTACGGCCCCGCGAGGTAGTGTTGTCAATCACTTCTGCAACCAGGGTTTCTTCTTCCCCGAAATAAAGTTTGTTTCCGATTCTGATTTTCCGCGCCGGATCGACCATGACATCCCATAACCGGCTCTCTTTGTTCAGCTCCCTAAGCAGAAAAACTTCGATTTTTGCTCCCGTTTTTTCTTTTTCGCCGTACAACCGTGCCGGAAAAACTTTGGTGTTGTTTATCACAAAAGTGTCCCCATCGGTAAAGTATTCCAGGATATCCCTGAAATTTCTGTGTTCTATGGTTTGTTTCCTGCGATCTATCACCATCATTCTTCCATCTTCCCTGTTCTTTGGCGGATGGCTGGCAATTAACTCTTTTGGTAAATCGAATTTAAATTGTGATAATTTCATTGCGTACAAAAATTGATTAGGAAATCATGATAATTTCTTTTTTATAAAAAGCGTGCAAAGGTAAGCCTTTTTAAAGGCCTTGTCAAGTAAAGTTATAGTAGGCTTTTGAAGTCCAGCGGGTTACTTTGGCCCATCAAAGGTATAACCGGTTTCTTTTAAAACAGCTTCTTTTATTTCATCCAATGTAAAGGCATTTGATAATTTATACGGACCTATTTGTGTTCGTTTGAGTGCTGTGAGATAGGCTCCGTTGTTCAGGCTTTCTCCAAAATCGCGAACGAGGGAACGAATATAAGTTCCCTTGCTGCATTTTACATAAAAATCAGCGTAGGGTGGCTCATACTGAAGGATATCGAATTTGTAAATCTTTACTTTTCGCGATTTCAATTCTACCTTTTCCTTTTCCCGGGCAAAATGATAGGCACGTTTTCCTTTGATTTTGACAGCAGAATAAAGTGGCGGAACCTGGTCTGTTTCTCCCAAAAACAAACGGCTTTTCTCCCTGAGCTTTTCCAGATCAAGGCCTTTTGTTTCGAACCGACGGTCAGGTTCGGTTTCTTTATCATAGGAAGGGGTGGTGGCCCCGATATACATTTGGCCTGCATATACTTTATCCATTCCCTGAAACCGGTTGATTTCTTTTGTCATTTTACCGGTACAAATGATCAATAAACCCGATGCCATGGGGTCCAGTGTTCCGGCATGGCCGACTTTGATCTTTTTCAAATTGTATACCTTGCGGATAAAATAGCGTAATGAATTGACCACATCAAATGATGTCCAATCCAATGGCTTGTTTATTAAAAGCACTTCTCCTTCCTGAAAATGAAAACCCATCAGGAAATACTTAAATTAATGCCCAGGAAATATAAAATCAGGATAACCAATCCGACCACGATACGATAGTAACCAAAAATTTTAAATCCGTGATTGGTAAGGTAACGGATAAATGATTTTATGGCGAAAAGCGCCACGATAAAAGCTACCACGTTACCGAACAAAAGAAAGCCGATATTACCCGCATTGATAATATGGTGGTTTTTCATATAACTTTCAAACAATTTATATCCGGAAGCTGCAAACATGGTGGGAACAGCCAAAAAGAAAGAAAACTCGGCAGCAGTTTTTCTGGATAGTTTTTGTGTCATGCCGCCAATGATCGTCGCTGCCGAACGTGATGTGCCCGGAATCATAGAAAGTATCTGAAATAAACCCACTACAAAAGCCTTTTTGTATGTTACTTCTTGGTTTTTTGCTGGATTTTTAAACCATTTGTCTACAAAAACAAGTACTATGCCGCCCAGCACCAGCATTGTAGCTACCACATAAACACTCTGCAGCAATTCATTAATGTAATGTATCAGCAAGAGGCCGACAACAGCCGAAGGCAAAAAAGCCACAAATAATTTGTAATAAAAAGAAAGCGATTGAAAAAAACGTTTCCAATACAAAACCACTACGGATAAAATAGCACCAAACTGAATATTCACAATAAATGCTTCAATAAAATCGTTGCTTTTCATTCCAAGGATTCCTTCCATCAATATCATGTGACCGGTGGAAGAAACAGGTAAAAATTCGGTAAGGCCTTCTACAATAGAAAGGATAAGCGCATGAAACCAGGTCATATTTGTAAGGATTAATTTTGCTCTTTAGGGCGTTTCATAATGGCATAGAGTTCTACGCCGTAACCGGAAAGTATCAGAATAGGGGCCAGTGTTATACGGCGAAAATCGAAAATAGATGGACTGAATTTGGTAATTGTGTCGGAGCCACCCCCAATCATCAGTAAAAATCCCAGGGCCAACAATCCAAGCCCGATAAGCATGTATATGTAATTTTGTTTGTGAAAGGCTAACTCCATGCCTTTTTTATCGCTGATACCTTTCACTTGCTTTTTTTGTACCATACCCATTGATTTTTTGTCAAAAATAATAGAAAAAAATGGCAGACAGGTTGATTCTTTACAAATATTTAAGGTTTTTTTAATAATATAATGATGTTAACCATGAAAACAACCGCGTTATTAAAAAAACAATTAATCATAACAAATATAAAATCAATTAGTTACAAGGAACATGAAAAATTTTTTTAAAAAAGTGTTTGTTTTTTTAAAATTTATTATACTTTTGTCCAATCAATTAAATCATTTGGTTAAACCATATGGATAAAGAAAATACAAAACGAACCACTGAGCAACTGATTCTCGAAGCCGCCCGTACGGTTTTTATCAGAAAAGGGCTGGAAGGCGCCCGTATGCAGGAGATTGCCAATGAAGCAGGAATCAATAAAGCGCTGTTGCATTATTATTTCCGCAGTAAAGAAAAGCTGTTCAACCACATTTTTGAGAAAGCACTTGCCGGCATGTTCGATGTCATCAACGAAAGTATTCACAAAGAAGGAGATGTTTTTGCTTTTATTGAAACCTTTGTCGATCATTATCTGTCCACATTGAAAGAAAATCCTTTTATCCCGAATTTTATTTTTAATGAAATTAATAGTCATCCCGAGCGGATTCATCAATTTAGTGACAAAGCCAGGTTAAATTTTCCGGGATATAAACAAATGGTGGAGAAAAATATTAAGCAAAATAAAATTATTGCCATTTCTCCCGAACATTTACTTATTGACATGCTGGGAATGTGCGTTTTCCCCGTTTTGGGACGACCGATAATAGAAAAAGTTTTTTTTGAAGATCACCCTGCAGGTGCCGAAAACTTTCTTTATGAACGAAAACAACATATTATCTCATTTTTAAAAAAAGCTTTGCAACCGTAAATTTTTCCAGGAATGAAAAAAACCAATTTTTATATTATTTTGATTTTGTTTTTCCCAACCATGCTTTTTGCACAACAAAACCTGCCAAAAGTTTCTTTGCAACAATGTCTCCGGGAAGCAGTAAACCATTACCCTACGCAAAAACAGTTTCAACTGAACCAATCCAAGTATGTATTGGAAGAAAAGAACATTAAAAAAAATTATCTGCCTCAGCTGAATCTCAACGGACAGGCTTCCCATCAGTCGGATGTGACCAAAGTACCTTTGCCGCCTGTTCAGGGTTTTAATATCCCTGTACTCAGCAAAGACTGGTACAAAGTTAATTTTGACCTTGACCAGCTTGTTTGGGATGGCGGTTTCACAAAATACCAAAAATCATTACAAACAGCGGAATATAAAATCTCTGATCAGCAGGTTAAAATTAAAATTTTTGATTTGAAAAAAAGAATCACCGTTCTTTATTTTAATATTTTGTTTTTACAAGCCAACCTGAATGCCCTGCATGTATTGGTGAGTGATCTGGATGCCCGTATTAAAGATGCGGAAGCCGCTGTGAAAAACGGTGTACTGCTGCCTGCCGATGTGGATGCGCTCAAAGTAAACAAGAAACTGGCCCAACAACAGATTATCGAGAAAACAGCCGACCAAAAAGGGCTTCTCGCTTCCTTAAACCAGTTTACTCATTTAAATATTGTTTCGGCAGGGCAATTGACGATACCTGCAGTAAAAATAACTTACTATACTTTCGTCAATAACCGTCCGGATTATAAAATGCTCGGACTTCAAAAATCAAAGTTAATGGTATTGAAAAAAATGACGAGGGTAAAACATATGCCTGTTTTCAAACTTTTTGGGCAAGCCGGATATGGTCGTCCCGGGTACGATATGCTCAACAATAATTTTAAAACCTATTACATGGCCGGGGTACGCCTTC
>JALUYM010000031.1 GCA_027018745.1 Bacteroidales bacterium
GCACTGGCCAGAATAAGGCAAAAAGAAATATCTACAGCCGGTAATTAAGGCTTATGATAACAGAATTATTTTTGAAACTGTTGTTTACCGGATTAACCACAATATCTTTTGTTCCGTAGAAATAATAATCTTTGTTCATTTTAGAGTAAATATAAGCCAGGTCGATGGAAAAATTCCTCACATGAAAACCGATACCTCCCGAATAAAATTGTCGTTTTCCGTTATTCAGGTTTCGGGCATAGGGGCTGCCATACAATGCATATCCTGCCCTGATATCCGTTATTCCAAACCGCCACTCGGTTCCTACACGAATATTATTTACAGGCTGAAAATCACGTGCAATGTTTCCGTTTTCCGCCTGATAGTTATAGCCGGATGAATTGAATTTTGATTTGGCATAGTTGAGGTATCCATATTCAAATGAAATACTGCCCCTGTCACCTATCAAAATGCCTGCATCAGCCAAAAATTTCATGGGTGTATTCAATTGATATTCATAAGTTCCGGTAGGCGAATAAGCAGAAGCGGGTTTTGTCCATCCCAAATCTGCATAGGTAGTTGTATACCACGTATCATGCAAGTGCCAGTACCAGGTAGGGGAATGATAAGCCAACCCGACGCGTAACCATTTCGTTGGCTGGACAATCACGCCCACCTTAATATTGAACCCGGTTCCCCGTGTATTAACGGTCTGGTCAAATTCCCAACTGTTAAAATAAGGAATCGTATCGGCCGCATCCTGTTCGGTATAATAGGATGTCGTATTATAACGTAACGCATCAAACCCTAACGTAGCCCCGACATATAAAACGTTGTTATAGTTGGCAGAAAAAGAAAAATACCATTCATTTATTGCACCACTCGACTGTATCTGCTCACGTTGGTAGGTACCCCCAAAAGGAACAGGACTGTAATACCAGTCATTATAACCCGGAATGGTATCGATCAAATAAAGTTCCCAGGCAGGTTTCAGGTCAAATCCATACAAATCATTCTTGTTGTTGGCAATATCATTATAATTCACCCCGTTAGCCTGCTCAAGATAAACATCCAGTTTGGAATTATTTGGATTAGGGCCCTGCATATCATAGTTTGCATTAAAATTATTCAACTGGTTCATACCAAAAGAATACTGCATGAATTTCCATCCTTTTTGCCCTTCAGCGCCTAATCTGATTGTTCCGGTATAACCCAGATTACTAAAATTAAAATTAGTTCTGCTGGCTGATGATGGAGTGTTATTATATACGGAATTAATATTTCCTATGTTTAATTCAGAACTTATTGAATAATAACTGGTCCTGAAAAGGCCTAATCCGGCCGGGTTGGTTGATGCTGTCGAAAGGTCGGCACCCAGTGCACCGAATGCACCACCCATAGCCGAGCTTCTTGCCGAATTTTCATAAAAGTTTTGAGAAAAACGCAGCGCATCATCGGCTGTCTGGGCAAAAAGCGAAAAAGAGAATAAAACAAATGCGCTTAAGAAAAGTATCTTTTTCATAATAATTAATATTTTTAAAAACCTGTTAAAAAGTTACTACCGGAAACTTAACGTCTGATTCCTCCCGAACCGGAACTTCTCCTGATGCCACCACCGCCTCCTCCCGTGGAAGAACCTGTTCTGACAGGGGCCGAGAAAGTACGCGTTGGGGCACTGAAACTCCGTGAAGGAGCAGAGAAAGAAGGATTTCTTCGTACCGGTGCCCGGAATATATTGGGCGAATAAAAAGAACGGGAAGGAGCATTATAAACTTTTACTCCTGAACGCGATCTGTTGCCACGATAAACAGCATCCCTGGTGCTTGGCAGCCGGAAAATATTTTGTCGCCGTATGGGTTGCGGATGTGAACCACCGATCCTGAAACGGTTTCCTTCATAATTTGGACGGTAATACCGTACCGGTGCCCTGTAAAATTCCCTGCTGCTGCGTGCTGAACGCGATCCCAGGCTTTGATATTGTTTCGGCTTCCGGAACCTTGGCCGCGGCATGTTTTCTTCCTGTCTGAAAGCAGGTGGCTTTTGAAAATTTTCCATACGGTTTCTCGATTCCGAAATACCAAATCTTGAACTCCTGTTTCCTGCAGGATTTCTTCCTGTAACACCTCCTCCTCCCGGCTTATTCAGCTTGCCTTGGCTACGTATCTCCTCGGAGCGCAATTTAGCCAGTTCGGCACTATAACGCATGGAACCAACCGGACGGCTGTTGTTGCCGTTGGGTTTTACCATTTTGCCATTTTTCCCCTCAGGATTTACCGGTACCCTTTTGCCTGAAGCAACAACACTGGCACGACGGCCTGCGACCTTGGCATTTTTAAGGTTCATATATACGCCCGAACTTCCAAGAGATCTGCTATAGGGAATAGTAGAACCGCTTCGGCGTTGTATTCTCGGCTGGTAAACAACGGAACCGTTGACCGGATACACAGGAAAATAAGGCGGGTAATAACCGTAATAAGGAGCATAATAATCATAATAAGGCGAATAAAAACCATAATATGGGGGATAAAAGCCATAATAAGGATAGCCCCATCCCCATCCGGGATAACTCCATCCCCAATCAGGATAGCCCCATCCCCATCCGGGATAACCCCATCCCCAATCAGGATAGCCCCATCCAAAACCCATATCCCAGCCATAGAACGGGCCAAATCCAAACGACCAGCTGGAACCAAAATAAGGACTACCGAATCCCAGGTTCAGGGTATAGTTGGCGGAAACAGCTGATTTACTTTTTTTCAGGCTGTCTTTTCGGGCATTATGGTTAGCATAATTATTATTGTAAGCATTAAAAGAGGTATCATTAGACTGGTGAAGTTTTTTCAACCGGGCTGCGTAATCCACATTGTAACCACTGCCGGAAGAGGCCTGGCCTGAAGTTGTGGAAATATCCTCAACGGTACCTTCATGATAGTTTTTCGTCCTATTTTGCCGGTTAGCCGCTGAAGCAACCGCTGTGGTTGTTTTGGCAGTATTGTTCCTGTGAGGAGTGGTGGAATAGTAAACATCATCCTGGGGAACATTTTGGGTGGTGCTGCAAGCTGTGATGAAAAGAAAACTGAAAGCTACAGCAGAAAACAGTATGTATTTTATCTTCTTCATGACGATTAATATTGTGCTTCAATAAACATTGTTTATTTTTGCCGTTCATTAAAAAGTTGCAAAGACTATACCAAAATTTCAAAATGGCAAAAGAACTTACAAGCAGAAGCGAAAATTATTCGCAGTGGTACAACGACCTTGTTGTTAAAGCAGGACTGGCTGAAAACTCTGCGGTACGCGGGTCGATGGTGATAAAACCTTATGGCTATGCCATCTGGGAAAAAATGCAGCGGGTCCTGGATGATAAATTTAAAGAAACAGGACACGAAAACGCCTATTTCCCGCTTTTTATTCCCAAATCTTTTTTTAGCAAAGAAGCTGCCCATGTGGAGGGGTTCGCCAAAGAATGTGCCGTTGTTACACACTATCGTTTGAAAAACGATGGACAAGGCGGTGTTATGGTTGATCCCGAGGCCAAACTGGAAGAAGAACTGATTGTGAGGCCCACATCCGAAACCATTATTTGGGACACTTACCGAAAATGGGTGCAGTCGTACCGCGATCTGCCTCTTCTTATTAATCAGTGGGCTAACGTGGTCCGTTGGGAAATGCGGACACGTTTGTTCTTGCGGACAGCTGAATTTCTCTGGCAGGAAGGACATACTGCACATGCTTCCCGCGATGAAGCCATACAGGAAGCCGAAACCATTTTAAAAATTTATGCTGATTTTGTGGAAAATTATATGGGACTACCTGTCCTGCAAGGAGTAAAATCCCCCAGCGAAAGGTTTGCCGGAGCAGTTGAAACTTATTGCATTGAAGCTTTGATGCAGGATGGTAAAGCATTGCAGGCCGGAACATCTCATTTCCTCGGGCAAAATTTTGCCAAAGCTTTTGATGTCAAATATCTGACCAAAGACAACCGGCAGGAATATGTATGGGCCACATCATGGGGAGTATCTACCAGGCTCATCGGGGCACTCATCATGGCCCATTCGGATGATAACGGACTGGTTTTGCCTCCCAAACTGGCTCCTATACAGGTGGTCATTGTTCCCATATTTAAAAAGGCACACCAGTTGAAAGCTATTTCGGAAAAAGCTGCCGAAATAACGAAAGCCCTTAAAGCCAAAGGTATTTCGGTTAAATATGATGACCGCGACACACAGAAACCGGGATTTAAATTTGCCGAATGGGAATTGAAAGGGGTACCCGTTCGTCTCGTTATCGGCCCGCGTGACATGGAAAACGGTACCATTGAAATGGCCCGCCGCGACACCATGGAAAAAGAAACACTGCGCATGGAAAATATTGCAGAAAAAATTGAAAATTTACTGATACTGATCCA
>JALUYM010000032.1 GCA_027018745.1 Bacteroidales bacterium
TAGCAATAAGCATGGGAACCTGTGAGAAAATGATTTCCAACGTGTTTTCATCATCAACCAGCATGTTCCCGGTAGAGGCACCCATAAAAACTTTTACTCCGCAAACCTGCGCCGGATCGGTTTTTAATACTTCTTCTATATTATCGTTGGAAGCTCCCATGTAAAAGGAATAGTTGGCCAATGATTTTCGGGAAGCCAGCGCAAATTTTTCTTCCAGCAAAGCTTGTGTCAGGGTTGGCGGTTTGGTATTGGGCATTTCCATGAAACTGGTTACACCGCCTGCAACAGCAGCACGGCTTTCAGAAAAAATATCGGCTTTGTATTCCAGGCCGGGTTCCCTGAAATGAACATGTTCGTCAATGACACCGGGCAACAGGAAAAGTCCGCGTGCATTGATGATTTCCCATCTTTTTTCGACAGGCAGGTTATTCCCTTTCAATATTTTTTCAATGTGTCCGTTTTTGACATATACATCTCCGATAAACTGTTGGCCTTCGTTGACAATTTGTGCCTGCTTTATTATAAATGGCTGATGCATATGAAAGGACTGTTAATCTGGTTGTTTCGGTTTTATTTTTCCCATCAATCCGCGTTTTCTGAGGTTTATTACTCCGAAAACAGCTTCCCGGAAAATGGTTTTGTTCATTTTCGATTCCCCGAGTGTACGGTCGGTAAAAATAATGGGTACTTCCATTATATGAAACCCCAATTTTAAAGCCGTATATTTCATCTCAATTTGAAAAGCATAGCCGACAAATTTAATCTTGTCCAGGTCAATGGTATCCAGTACTTTTCGTTTCCATCCCACAAAACCTGCAGTGGTGTCACGAATATTCATTCCCGTAACCATACGGACGTAGGCCGAAGCATAATACGACATAAGCACCCGTCCCATAGGCCAGTTTACCACATTTACACCTGTAATGTAACGTGATCCGACAACAACATCGGTACTGTTGTTTTGCAGGGTTGATGACAGCCGTTCCAGATCTTTCGGATTGTGGGAGAAATCGGCATCCATTTCGAAAATATATTCATAATGATTTTGCAGCGCCCATTTAAAGCCGGCAATATAAGCAGTCCCCAGTCCTTGTTTCTCTTTACGTTCCATCATGTGTAACCTGCCGTGAAATTCTTTTATGAGCCGTTTGACAATGGCTGCCGTTCCGTCGGGACTATTGTCTTCAACAACCAGAATATCAAATGGTGTTTCTAATGCAAAAACAGCACGAATAATATTTTCAATGTTTTCTTTTTCGTTGTAAGTTGGGATGATAACCAGCTCTTTGTTCATGAAAATAATTTTTTGCTAAAATAGCAGAAAACCATCAATAGGCAGGTTAAAAAGTTCTTAAAAATCTTGAAAATAGAAAAACAACCGTCGGCTTTAATGAAAGATGTTGAATGAAACTACAGGTAATGCAGTCGGTTCTGAATTTATTGGTTTTGCAATTCTTTGCCCGGATCCCAAAATATTTCTTTAAAATGTAAAATTTTATCATTCTCAATTTGTACACCTTCGCTTGTAAGCAAGTCTTTCATGGTATTTTGTCCGCCGAAGGCCTGCTTTCCGGTGAGTAATCCCTGCCGGTTGACAACCCGGTGTGCCGGAATATCGTTCAAATGATATTTGGAGCTGTTCAAAGCCCATCCCACCATTCGTGCCGAGCCTTTGTTGCCGAGATATGCGGCGATGGCTCCGTAGGAAGTAACCCGTCCGTAAGGGATTTGCCGTACCACTGCAAAAACTTTTTGGAAAAAACTTGTTTCTGATGCCATGTTCAATCGTTTTTTTGAAAAAATTCCGGATTGAGTTGAAAGGCGAGGTATCGGATTTTTGTGCCGTATTCCAGCCATTTTTTTTCGTAAAATGTTTGGATCTGCGTTATTTCATTGTTTATGTTTGAACCGTAAATATCTTCGTTGGCTTCCAGGAGGATATGTCCGCCTTCTTCAATTACCTCGCGGGTATAGTCGTAAAGCAGCAATGCATCCGTTTTGAGATGAATAATCGCTTCGGGTTTTAAAAAACGGGCATAGCGCTCCAGGAAACGGGGGGAGGTCAGTCGTTTCCTCTCTTTCTTTGCTTTGATTTGCGGATCGGGAAAAGTAATCCATATCCCATCTACTTCACGGGTTCCGAAATAATGTTCCGAAAGCTCGATACGGGTACGCACAAAAGCCACGTTTTTCAGTTTTTTTTCCTGTGCCGTTTTAAGTCCCCGCCACATGCGGGCGCCTTTTATGTCTACGCCAATAAAATTTTTTTCAGGATTTTGGCAGGCCATTCCGACGGTGTATTCGCCTTTTCCACATCCCAGTTCCAATATGAGGGGATGGTCGTTTTTGAAAAAATCCTGTTTCCACCTGCCTTTTAAAGGAAATCCTTTGATGACTTCTTCATATCGGTATTGAAAAAGGTTGGAAAAGGTCAGGTTTTCGGCAAACCGTTGAAGTTTGTTCTTGTTACCCAAGTTGCAAGTTTTTTATTTTACCAGAATCCAGGCTGCCGGGTTTACTTTTTCCCGAATGGCTACCAGTTGTTTTTCTGCCTGTATACGGTTGTTAAAGGCACCGTAAGCTACCCTGAGCAATCCGGAACGGGTTACACCGGCTTGGGTTGCACGGTATCCTTTATGTTGCAGTTTGAAAATTAACCTGGTGGCATTGTGCCGGTCCTTGAAAGCGCCCGCTATAATGTAAAAATGTGTTGAGGGGATCATCCGTTTTGTGGGAACTGATTTTGCCGTTGTTCTCATGGCTGCCGGTTTCGGGGTATGAACAACAGGCCTGCCAATTGTATTTTTGCTTGTTGTCCCCACAGGTGTTTTTTCTGTTTTTTTCATCGCTTTTGGGGTGGAAGAGATGACCGTTGTCTTACTGCTTTCCGGTTTTTCAGCCTCTTTTTTGACACTGCCGGTTTTTGCCGGTGCTGTTTCGTGTTTTTCAAAAAGGCTGATCCACCACGAACCAAACCGGCTGCTGCTTACTTTGGTTATGGGAACGCGGTCGATGTTATTGATCAGGTAAGCATTTGGCTGGGTATAAAAAAGAGGTATCACGGATGAGTAATTGTTGTAATATGCATTGACCTTGTCCTTGTTCATAAACCCCCAACCTACGATCATGGCAATTACCAGCACAACAAGAAATACAATTTGTGTTTTGTAAGGCGATTTTTTTTGTGTGGCCTGCATTCGTATGCGTTTCTCTGCTTTTCTGTCCTGGGCGTGAACGGCTTTTCGACCTTGTTTGGTATTTTCTTTGGCGGCTGCGGGGCTTTTTTTCCGGTTACCGGGGTTCACAGCTTCACGCAACTTTTCTTCGGGATTGGTACGCCGTACTGCCGGAGAGATAAAACCCGTAAGGCCAAAAGCATCAGCATTGTAGTTAATTGTGGTGTCTTGTTCAAAAACGATCTTTTCGTTTTTATTAAGATAGAGGTAGCCTACGTTGTGAAAGTTGATCCTTTTTCCGGCCCTCAGTGCATTGTCGCATAAATAAACAAATTTATCCACCTGCGATTTAGCTTCTTTGTAAGATATTCCTTCCTCACGGGCAATGTAGTTTACCAACAGCCCATCATTGGTTTTCAGGTAAGCATTGAACATCACCTGTTTGTAAGGAGGACGGAAGTGATGTGTGTTAGGCTGGATAGAAGCCGGTTTGTCGTTGGTAAGAAAACCGCCCAATCCTGGTATGACAACGCATTCGTAGTCGTACAGCAAATCACCTATGTATCTGGCTATCTTCATAATACATTGTTTTTAGTGAGTGAAAGCTTGAACCTGCTAAGATAATCACTGCTGCTGTTTATTGCAAATTTTGTTGATAAGTTTATGGAGGTCATCCGGTGTGTCTACGCCAATCCCCTCGTAATCAGTAATATCTACTTTGATAATAAAATTGTTTTCCAACCATCTTAATTGTTCCAGTTTTTCGGTTTGTTCCAGTTTTCCGGGCGGTAACAATACGATCTTTTTCAGAATGGATGTCCTGTAGGCATAAATGCCCAAATGACTTAAAAATTCAGTTTTTTTTAGCCAGTTTTGGGTGTTTTCGTCCCGAACAAAAGGTATGGCCTGCCTGCTGAAATAGAGTGCCTGTTTTTGTGTGCCCATTACTACTTTCACAGTATTCGGATTCGTCAGTTCCTTCAAATTTTTTATAGGATGGGCAAGTGTGGCAATGTCTGTATTTTTATCCGTGAAAAGATGGAGCAGTTGTGTGATTTGTTTTGGCTGTATCAATGGTTCATCGCCCTGAATGTTCACAATAACATCAAAAAACTGTCCGTGTTTTTCCAGGTTTTCCACTACTTCCAGGCAACGGGATGTACCGTTGGCGTGATGGCTGCCGGTGAGCAT
>JALUYM010000033.1 GCA_027018745.1 Bacteroidales bacterium
GGGGATAGCCGAAACATTGGATGTGATTACCGGGATACCCGCCCGGAAGGCTTCAACAATGGGGATGCCAAAACCTTCAAAAAACGGTACAAAAACCAGGGCCAAGGCTGCACCCATTACGTTTTTCAACTCTTCCGGTTCCATCCGTCCGGTAAAGATGACCCGGTTTTTGTGTGCCATGGAGGTATAGGCCTTTTCAATTTCGCGGTTCCAAAACATTTTCTCCCCGACTACCACAAGACAGTTTTCCGAAGCTGTTTCGGTAACGAACAGGTCAAAAGCTTTGAAAAGCCCTGTGATGTTTTTTCGCGGATTTAAAGCCCCCACAAAAATAAAATAGGGGCGGCCCTGTGAAATTTTCTGCCTGGTTTGCTGCTGTAGTTTTTTCGAAATGGGCGCATAAACCGGATTGGCGCCGTTATTGGCCACGTCAATATTATCCGGATGAATACCATATTGTTTGACGATGTCCTGTTTGGTAAAATGGGAAACGGTCAGGAGACGGTCGGCTTTCCGGGCATAGCGGGGTGTGTAATATGTGTAATATTTTCGTGGCAGCCAGGGCATCATTTCAGGATAATGCACAAAATTCAGGTCGTGGATAACCATTAAATTTCTGAAAGGAGAAGCCAGTGAGTTATATGCATCGGGCGAAATAAAAATGTCGGGATTGATTTTTTTCAGTGCCCGTGGCAGGGCATGCTCGAACCACCAGTAGTGTAATACAGGATGCCGTGCCGGCGGGGAAACGACTACCGGAATAACATTTTCAGAAAAAATAAATGACGGGTCAAAAGGCCGGTCAAACAGAAAATAAAAAGTATGTTCGGGATGGGCTTTCACCATGCGGCTGAAGCTTTCATAAATGAACCAGCCAATGCCTTCCAATTTGTTTTTCAGTAGCAACCGGGTGTTGACGGCAAATTTCAAAATTTGTTTTGTTTGGATGCAAAATTATCATTTTTTGGGCTTTGTCGGAAGCCTGATAATTTTGATTCTTACATAATTCTACCTGTTCTCATCCTTGTTATTATTATACAATGCCATCAATGGCGGTTTCTCATATTTTGCCATTTTTTTATTCGGTTTATTCCCCATATAGAATTCAATAACCCCGCCCCGGATAATGTCACCATACGTAATGTAGTTTTTTTTGTAGGGTTTGCCGTTCAGCATGATTTTCTGAATGTAGATATTTTTTCCTCCGGCATTTTTGGTGATGACTTCAAACTGTTTTCCATTGGCCAGGTGAAGTGTTACTTTTTTTAAATGCGGGGAGCCGAAACAGTAAACATTGTTGGCGGGATTTACCGGATAAAAGCCCATGGCACTGAAAATATACCAGGCCGACATTTGACCGCAATCTTCGTTTCCTGCATATCCTGCCGGGCTGTTCAAATAGAATTTCTTTAATACTTTGGCCACATAATATTGGGTTTTCCATGGCTGATTCGTGTAATCGTAGAGATAGGCAATATGATGGCTGGGCTCATTGCCGTGTGCATACTGACCTATAAATCCTGAAGCATTGCCGTTTACATCTTTGGGCCGTGCCTGAAGCGTAAAAAACTCATCCAATTTTTGAATAAATTTCTTTTCCCCACCCAGCAGATGGATCAGCGAATAGACATTTTGCGGGACAAACCACAAATATTGCCATGCATTCCCTTCCGTGTAAGGATAACCGCCGTTTCCACCGTATTTTAACGGAGAAAAAGGTTTAATCCACTGGCCTTTATCATTTTTTGCCCTGAAAAATCCTGTTTTCGGGTCAAATAAATTTTTGTAAGCCTGGGAACGTTTTATGAAATATTCATAATCTTTTTCATGTCCCGTTTCTTTGGCCATTTGGGCCACACACCAGTCATCATAGGCAGTCTCAAGGGTAATGGAAACAGATTGTGTTTCAAGGTTTTCTGGTATGTATCCATACTTGTCAAGCAGCCCGAAAGCGGAATTAAAATGCGGAATGGTCGAAGAAGCTTTAATGGCTTTATAGGCGAGCTTATAATCAATACCCGGTATCTTTTTATGAAAAGCATCCACAATAACGGGTATGGCATGATTTCCAATCATACAATAGGTTTCTTTCCCCCAAAGTTGCCATATCGGCAAAAAACCGTAGTCGGTGTATTGCCTGAGCATGGAATTGATAAAACCGGCTGTTCTTTTTTCCTGTGTGAAGGTGAAAAGCGGGTTGGCGGCCCGAAAAGTATCCCATAACGAGAAAGTGCTGTATTCTTTTTTGTCGGGAGCCTTTTTTAATTCATCGTTGTTGTTGATATAGTCGCCGTTCACATCGGCAATATTGTTAGGATGTATAAAAGTGTGATAGAGTGCAGTATAGAAAATAGTTTCCTGGTTTTTAGTGCCTTCCATATCAATAACCGAGAGTTCTTTATTCCATTGTTCCCTTGCTTTTTGCCTGATATTGTTAAAATCAAAGTTGTGGACTTCGGCGTTTAAATTGTTTTTTGCGCCCTGGTAGCTTACTGAGGAAAGTCCCAACACGATAACCAAAGGTTTTGTATTGTTTTTGTCAAAAGTGAGAATCATTTTCACATTCGTGCCGTTACCAACTTTTGCATTGGGATAAATGTGACGTCCTGTTTTGATGATATCGGAGCTGAACGGCCTGGAAAATTTTGCCCGGAAATATACTTTTCGTTCATTGGCCCATCCTGTGATAGAGCGATATCCTTCAATTGTATGGTTGTTGATGACGCGGATTTGTGCATTTAGTATTTTGCAAGACCAATAAGGCCGTTTTTTATCGAGAGAGTGGTTCAGGTCAACCATAACCGAGAACGGCTGATTGTTCAGGTTGGTGTATTTTTGTATTCCGCAATGTTCGGTGGCTGTGAGTTCTACTTTCATTTTGGCATTGTCCAGTACCACACTGTAATATCCCGGACTGGCCGTTTCGTTCCGGTGGCTGAACCGGGATGCGTATCCATTGAGGCTGCCTTTTTTCCCGTAAGGAGTCCATTTTGCGTTTCCACGAAAAGGCATAAACAAAAAGTCGAACAGATCGGCCACACCTGTACCGCTCAGGTGGGTTTGGCTAAAACCTACAATGGTACTGTCGGCATAATTATAACCACTGGCCGGGTCGTTGGGCGAAGCGTAAGTATCGGGGCTTAATTGCACAAAGCCGAACGGTACTACAGCACCCGGAAATGTGCTGCCCGACAAACTTAAACTATCTATGGAACCGGTGCCGATAAAAGGATCAACATAGCCGGCATAATCCTTTACCTGTTGGTTTTCCTGTGCTGACAGGGTCACGGGAAAAAGGAAAATGATTGTTGTTATGAGAGATAAAATTTTCATCATGGTATTTTTTTTAAAATTCAAAACCACTAAATTATAAATCATTAGACAAACTTTCAACTTTATTTTTAAAATTTTTAATTCTATTTCGATACTTTATTATTTGCAAATTCTCAATGAAGTTGTTCTAAAGTCAGCTCGTTGTTTTTGAAGAAGTTATTGAATGTTATCTCATTATTTCTTAGTGCCATGTAAATCAGATCAGCAGAATCTTGTTCTTTTCCTGACAAGGGGAGAATATTGGAATTTTTGTAGCCTATAAAAGTTATTTGCTGTCATTAACCGATTTTTGTTTAATTTTCACAGCCGAAAAATAAAATGTGATTATGGGGAAAAAAGAGTGGCACAAGTTCTACGGCAACATTCCGCACAACCTGCACTATCCGGAAGGTTCGTTGTATGACCTGCTGAAAAAAAGCATTGAAACGCATCCACATGCCGTTGCTTATGATTTTCTTGATAAAACGGCTACCTATACAGAGCTGGGGCAACAAATCGACGAATTTGCCTGTAAGTTTCACCGGGCCGGTTTCCGGGCGGGCGACACCATGAGCATCATTATGCCCACCTCCCCGCAGGGCATTGTGGCTTTTTATGCGGTCAACAAACTGGGCGGCGTGGCCGCTTTCATCCACCCGCTTTCCACCGAAGAAGAGCTGAAACATTATCTTTCCCTCAGCGGGTCGCGTTTTGCCCTGACGCTGGATATATTTTATGAAAAGGTGGCTGCCGTTAAAAATGAGGTCCCGCTGGAGAAATTGTTTGTCACCAAAATATCAACCTATATGCCGCCGGTTAAAAAGCTGGCATATGGTATAATCACGCTGCCAAAAAAGAAGGTGAAACCCGATCCTGACTGGGCTTTTTGGCTGGAAAAGGAGGAGGAAAAATGTCAAAAACCGCCGGAAAGTGTTTCTGCCGGCAGTGATGCCCTTTCGGTGATATTGTTTAGCGGCGGTACTACCGGCGTTCCCAAAGGGGTCATGCTCACCAACAAAAACATTGTGTCGGAAGGAATG
>JALUYM010000034.1 GCA_027018745.1 Bacteroidales bacterium
GTCTGTGCCACAATAACGATGTCTTTATTGAATTTCCTGATTTGGCGTGTAATTTCAAATCCGTCCATATTTGGCATTCTTATGTCCATAAGTATAATGTCTATATCAGGATTTTCTTTACAGAATTCAATGGTTTCTTTTGCCGTTTTAGTATAAAAAGTATTCAGGTTGAGGCCTGAATTTTTAAGTATCAAATTAATATACAAATAATTAACATGTTCATCATCCACTATCAAAATCGTATATGTCTTCATCTTGTTTTCTGCAAAGATTTTGTCTTCCGGGTTGAAAGGGATGGTAAAATAAAAGGCAGACCCTGTTCCTTCTTTGCTTTTAACCCATATTTTCCCATTGTGTTTTTCAACAAATTCTTTGCATAAAACCAATCCCAAACCGGTACCTTTTTCGTTTTCGGTACCCCTTGTTGAGATTGTTTCTCCGACATCAAACAGTTTGGTCAGCATTTTTTTATGAATGCCAATCCCGTTGTCTGCAACTGAGATTTCTGCATATTTATGGTTTTCTTCTGTGGTTTTTGGCTGGGCATTGATGGAAATGTGACCACCTCTGTTGGTAAATTTAACGGCATTGGACAAAAGGTTCCGGATGATGGTTGAAAGCATGGCCTTGTCGGCATAAACATAAAAGCCGGGAGGTATATTATTTTTAAATGAAAGGGATTTTTTGAGAATGGCATCATTCAATGCTTCTTCAATTTCATTGGCCAGAAAGTACAGGTTTATTTTTTCCGGTTTATATTCTATGGTGCCTCTTTGTGACCTTGACCAAACCAGCAGGTTTTCCAGTAATTTTTGTGAACTTTTAATGCTATTGCGGATAATGTTCAAAAATTCCTTTTGTTCTTCTTTACTATATTCTTCAAAGTTATTATAGAGCAAATCGGAAAAGCCCAAAAGAGTGTTAAAAGGGGTTTTCAGGTCGTGGGCAATTATGGAGAAAAATTTGTCTTTTGTTTTAATGCTTTCCTGTAGTTTGGCTTCCTTTTCTTTCAGGGCTTGTTCCGTTTTTTTCCGTTCGGTGAGGTCTCTGACAGTGGTTATGCGAGCTTTTCGTCCTTTGTATACCACTGTTCTGCCGCGAAATTCTGCCGGGAATTTGGTGCCGTCCTTGCGTAATGCCATGGCATCGTAAGGTTTTTCATAACCCGAAAGTATGTTCTTTTCGACCAGTTCCCTGCTTTCCGGAGCGATCACTTTTGGACCGTACTTGCCAATTAATTCATCATAACTGTATCCAAACATGCGGCTTGCTGCTTCGTTGGCTTCAATGCAAACCCCTTTTTCAGTAATAAAAACTGCTTCATAAGTGGCTTCTGATAATGCTTTAAAGCGATATTCGCTTTCGATGAGTTTTTTCTCTGTCTCTTTTTCTTTGGTGACAATACGGGCATGCCCTACAGTTCCGACTATTTTTCCGTTTTCGTTGATAATAGGGGCTTTATATACATCCAGAAAAAGAAATTTACCCTGAACATTACCATATTCATCAAACCGCTGGGGTTTTTTGTTTTTCAATACCACTTCGTCAGAATTGACGCATATCTCGCCGAAAGTATGCCAGTCTTTTCTTTCGGGGTGCAGTTTCCGCTGTCTGTCAGTAAAATAAATATCTGTTTTGCCAATGGGCTCGTCGGTATCTTTGGCAATAAGAAGTTTCTCACATATGGCCTTGTTCACAAAGGTATAACGACCTTCCAGGTCTTTTGCCCAAACCAGGTCGGGAATATTATCCGACATCAGCCGAAACTCATGCGAAAGTTTTTTGTATTTTTTTTCGCTTTCTTTCAATGCTTTTTCTGCTTTTTTTCGTTCAGAAATGTCTTCCATTATGGTGTATATCTTCACTATTTTACCGTAACGGTCTTTCAAAGGAATGATATAACTGAGCAGAAATAATTTCTTTCCCCATTTGGATTGGTAGAAATGTTCTTTGATAACGATTCCTCCCGATTGGATGCATTTTAATAAATCGTTGGCATAACCATTTTTAACAAGGGGCGGGTAGTGCAGCACATTGATCTGCTTGGTTTCTTCTGCCGAAGGTGAACCGAGAATGTCTAATGCCGACTGGTTGATTTCGAGTATTTTTCCTTCCGTATTGGCAATGTATATTCCCAAAGGAGAGTTCCGGAACAGAAGCCGGAAGTTCTTTTCGCTGTTGTCCGGTTCCTTTTCAGTTTTTTTTCGTTGTGTTATGTCCCGGACAATTCCTGTTATGTGAGTGGGATGGTGCCCTTTGTCCCGTTCGATAACGGCTTCTTCACGAATGGTCCTGTGTTGCTTGTCTTTGCTAATTATTTCATAATCAATACTGTACGAGCTTTTGTCTGATAACAGGGCCTGTTGTTTTGTTTTACTGATGATTTTCCTGTATTCCGGTGTTACTATTTTTAGAAAATCGTCGAAACCCAGTTTGTTGTTTGTCGGTTCTATTCCGAAGATTTTGCAGGTCTGGTCTGACCACCACAATTCATTATCTTCAGTATTTTGTATCCAAACACCTATTCCTTCAATTTCTTCTATCCGGTTGAGCAGGGTTTTTGTGTCCGTGAATTGTTTATCCATATTTTCAGATAATTGTTGTTTTGCAGATTATAAATTTCGTTAAAAATCCTATTTTACTGTTATTGAAATATTTATGCTGTAGATCATTTACATTTCTGCGAATGTTTTCCATGGGGTTTCGGCCTGCAAGTTAATTATTTTTGAACCTGAAAGTTTCTGTTTTTTCCACTTTCCGCAGTAAATCCTTCATTCTGTCAATAATTTTTCTATCATTCTGATCAGTTTCTCTTTTTTTATGGGTTTTGAAATATAGCCATCGCATCCTGCTTCGAGCGCTTTTTCTTTATCCCCGGCCAAAGCAAAAGCTGTCTGGGCAATAATGATAACCTTTTTATTGAATTTTCTGATACGGCGGGTAGCTTCATACCCATCCATTTCGGGTATTTTAATGTCCATTAAAATAAGGTTTAAATCAGGATGGTTTTTGGTTATTTCAATGGCTTCTTTTCCTGACCGTGCGTAATATATTTTCCGGAATTGGTTTTTCAGGATGGTTTCAAGAAAATAGTAGCTCGTCTCATCATCTTCAACGATCAATAGTGTCATATTTTGAGTATTTAATTTCTGATGGGATGTATCTGTTTTTCGGAAAGTTTTATCTGTTTTCTTTGGGATTTTGGTATCGTAAGGTAATGTAAAATTGAATGTTGAACCTTTATTTTCTTCGGAATGCAGCCATATTTTGCCCCCGAGCATTTCCACATAAGCTTTGACGATGGCCAGCCCCAGCCCTGATCCTTCGTAAGGTCTGGTATAACTGGTGTCAACCTGTTCAAATCGGTTAAATATGGCTTTTTGTCTTTTTTCCGGAATGCCAATTCCAGTGTCTTTAACATAAAATTGAATGGATTTACCCTTTAACAAATAGCCAAATGATATGCTCCCTGTTTTAGTGAATTTCATGGCGTTTTTGATCAGGTTGGTAAGTATGCCATGGAGTTTGTTTTCATCTGTGAATATAACTGCTTCTTTGTCGCTGAGTGTTGGTAAAGAGTAAAGGGCCAATCCTTTGGAAACAGCTTCCGGTTTAAAAAAGTTGTACAGTTCATCAAAAAGTTTGTTGATGGAAGTTTCTGTTTTTGAAACTTTCATTTGTCCGGCTTCTATTTTGGAGATGTCGATCAGATCGTTGATGGTGTTGAGTAACCTTTCACTGCTTTGTGTGATGGCAGCTTCATATTTTTTTCTCTCCAAATTGGATAACCCGGTGTTGCTCAGTAAATTTACAAAGCCTATAATACCGTTCATGGGTGTGCGGATTTCGTGGCTCATATTGGCCAGAAAAGCGCTTTTCAGCCGGTCGCTTTCCTTGGCTTTTTCGAGTGCGGCTTTCAGGTCTTCTTCCTGTTTTTTGCGGTTGATGGTCAGGCTTATTTGATGGGAAATAATCTCCAGCATTTGGATATCGGATTCCCTGAATGCGTTTTTGTCGGTATAACTTTGCAAGGCAAATACACCGATAGCCTTTTTGTCAATGAGAAGCGGGATGCCCAGCCAGCTTTTTGAGGGAGCTCCGAAAAGTTCGATTTCCCCTGATTTTTCCAGCTCTTCCGTAACAGCCTCGGTGGCCAACAGGGGCTGTTGGGTCCTGAAAACATAGCCGGTAAGTGTTTTTTCTACGGGCAAAGTGCTGAAGTCGTCTTTTTCATCTTGCTGAAAAACAAAAGTAAAACGGTTGGTTTTTTCGTCGTAAAGGGCAATATAAAAGTTGGTGGTATCGATAACTGTATTTAATTCTTTTTGAA
>JALUYM010000035.1 GCA_027018745.1 Bacteroidales bacterium
TTAAGTCGTGATAAGAGCATAAAAAAAACGCCTGACATAAGCATGCAGACGTTTTTTTTACTTCGTAAAGATGTTCTTATTTTACACCTTTTGATAAGTCAGCACCTGCTTTAAACTTGACAACTTTTTTAGCGGGGATGCTAATTTCTTTACCCGTTTGAGGATTACGGCCTTTTCTGGCCGAGCGGGTGGAAACAGAGAAAGAACCAAATCCTACCAATGCAACACGATCTCCTTTTTTGAGCGCATCAGTGGTGGCACCTACAAAAGCATCAAGGGCTTTTTTAGCATCTGCTTTGCTTAAGCCAGCACTTGTAGCCATAGCATCAATTAATTCAGCTTTGTTCATAATTTTTAATTTTTAATTAACATTAAAACAATTGATGTAACAAATATAGTGTTAAATCTATCAAAAGCAAGGATATATGCTAAAAAAAGTTAAAAATTGTTGATAAATCCTGTATTTTGTTAATAAAGTCGGGCAAAAACCTGTCAGGATCAAGGATTATCACGGTTTTCACAGGTAAAATACCAGTTTTCGTCAAGGTGGAACCCACGCAATATTTCTTCCGTTTCCAACCGTTTTCTATCGGCAAGTTGCCACTCGAGCAATCTTATGAATCCATCAACAACTGCTACTTTAACGTATGTTTTCCCATCGGTAAGAATGGTGCCGGGAGTTAAATGTTTGGAACTTTTTTCCCGGGATACCCTGTAAATTTTTACATGGAAAATTTCTCCTTTTGGGGATTTTAATTCTGAGAATGCGCAGGGAAACGGACTCAGTCCCCGGATAAAATTATGGACGGAATCCAGATCGTTGTTCCATTGTATCCGGCAATCATTTTTGTAAATCTTTGGTGCGGGTTTTAAAACCGTACCCGGGCTTATGAGTTTTTTCTGGTCTATGGGTGTAATTTTTCCTTCACGAAGTTTTTCAATGGTTTCCACCAAAAGTTTTCCGCCTTCTGCCATCATCCGGTCATGAAGTTCTCCCACAGTTTCTTCCGGGCCAATCTCCAATTTTTTTTGCAACAAAATATTTCCCGTATCTATCTCTTTTTGCAAAAGAAAAGTTGTCAGGCCTGTTTGTTTCTCACCATTGATAATGGCATGGTGAATGGGTGCAGCACCGCGGTATTGCGGTAACAAAGAAGCATGCAGATTGATGGTCCCCATTGGCGGCATGGCCCAAACCTGTTCAGGGAGCATGCGAAAGGCTACCACAACCTGTAAGTCGGCATGCAGGTTTTTTAAAGCTTTTAAAAATCCAGGGTCTTTTAATTTAACAGGTTGCAACACTTTCAGCCCTGCTTTTTCCGAAAACTTTTTCACTGCCGGGAATCGAGGTTTTTTACCCCGCCCGGAAGGTTTATCGGGAGCAGTAATAACTGCGGCAATATGATAACCTGCATTTAACAAGGCTTTTAAAGAGGCCACTGCAAAATCGGGAGTACCCATAAACACAAGACTGAACCCTTCTTTTTTCTTCACCATTACAGTTTTTTACGAAAGTACGGAAATAAAAAAACCTGACGGAAAACCATCAGGTTTTTTTGAAAATTTTTTCACTTATTCACCTTTTTTCAATGCTTCGGCCCTGGCAATATATTTTTCAATGTTTTTGGCTTCTAAGCTCTTATAAAAATCCTGCTGAATACGTTTGTATGCTTGTATGGCGGCATCGTAATTCCGCATCATCTCATCCACTTCACCAGCTTTTAGCAGAAACATGGGAGTGGTAAACTCATTGTTTTGCAGATTGGCAGCTTCCATGTAAAAAGTGACAGCCTGCGACTTATCCCCTTTTGCAAGATAAGCATCGCCTATGGCGCCTTTGGCCATGGGCCCTACTATTTCATCATCACTTTCAAATTTTTTAAGGTACTGTATAGCTTTGTCAAATTCACCTTTTTTTAAATAACAAATTCCGGCATAATAATTGGCTAAATTCCCTGCTTTGGTCATACTATAATCTTTGGCAATATCAATAAACCCCAGATTATTGCCATCCCCATATAATGCTTTGCTCAGCGAATCAACCCGAAAATAATGCTGTGCAGGATAAATCAGTTCCTGAGCCATTTTTTCTTTGGGCTGCAGGTAATATTTTTTATAGCCAAAGTAACCCAGTACCACCAATATAAGAACAGCCATGATGATTGTTAGTACTTTCTGATTATTGACAATAAACTCTTCAGATTTTGAAAGAGATTCTTCAATATTTTCAAACTGTTTTTGAGTTTTCTTTTCTTTTTGCTTCTTTTTTGACATTGTACGGACTTTTTTGAGTTTGCAAAAGTAAATTTTTATTTGTTATAATAAAAAGCCATGGCAATTTTTTATCTTTGTATCGCAAAAAAGTGGAGATACCATTTTTTTGCAGGTGGGTGTTTAACAATTTTTTATGTGGAAAAAGATCATCATTGGTTTAACCTTTTTTCTTTTTGCAGGAATATTTTCAGCAAATGCGGGATGGGTTATCATCCAACAAAGCCACGACTCTTTTGGAAATAAATCGTTTGGCACCACATTTATTCAGGACAGCCTTATTCGTATTGACAAACCCACCTCTATCAATATTATTAACCTGAACAAAAAAACCATTACGTTGATTTTTGCCCAACAACGTTCCTATTGGAAAGGTACCGCACAAGAGCTAAACAAAACAACTACCCAAATGGCAGAAGAACAGATGACCAAGCTGATGGCCTTGGCCCCGGAACCTCAAAGACAACAAATTAAACAGGCTTTGGACAGCCTGAGAAAAAACCGGGGGAAACCTGACAGCCTGAGATCTTTTCCACAGGTTATTGTAAAAAATACGGGCCACTCAGATACCATCATCGGCTATCCTGCCGTGAAGTATGAGATCATCATCGACAGCACGCTAAAACAATATATTTGGGTAACCCGTAAAGTAAAACCGTATCAAAAAGCCAATATTAAGCGGCTTATGGCTTTCAGCAGGGCCATGAGCCCCTATGCCATTGAAAACAGTCTTAGCCACAGCAAAAAGTATATGCAATTGTTGATGGAAGGTTTTATTTTGAAATCGGTCAATTATACTACTGATGGCAATAAACTGGTAACCAGGGTTACACGAATAAAACAGATGAAGATACCGGAAGCCATGTTTCAGATTCCACCGGGATATTTTCCTACCACTTTGGAAAATGTTATGATCCTCGATATAAAAAACAATATTCTCCATCCAGACAATCTTTCCCCGAAAAACAACGGATTGCCCCCGCTTCCGCAAAATAATAACATCAACCCAAAATAATAATAAAATGAAAAAAATCAGCTTATTTCTCATCGGTTTCTTCTTTTTGATGGCAGAAACCGGTTTTGCCCAGAAAACGGCAAATTTTAACACACAGGTAAAACAGTTTTTAACTGCTGGGCCATTAGGTGTCCGGCTACCCGCTTTCAACACCAAACCGAATATGGAAGGTAAAAAATTCCAACCGGTCGATCTGCTGAAATATTCACAAAAAAAAGTTACTGATCCGGAACAGGGAAAAATCTTTTTAAAAAGTGCCAATGGGACATTAAAATGGGAAACAACATCTGCCCAAACAGTCCTAAAGGCAGATCATTCAGCCCCCTATGCTATTTACTGGCAGGCTTTTTACCTGCAGGCAAACCGTTTTGTGAAACTTACTTTAAAAGCCCAAAGCACCCATCCTTTCGAAGTTTTTGTCAACGGAGTGAAAAAAACATTCAATTTTGAAACAGGCAGCAACCCCGTTACTAAAAATGCATCTTTAAAACTGGATCCCGGAAAATATTCCGTAGTAATAAAATCTCTTGTCAAAAAGGAAAACAACGGAAAAGTCCTTCCGGTAAAAGTCATTTTGTCGTATGCCAAAACGTTTACTGCTGATGCAGTAACCGCTTCCCTGTCAGATATGCAATTTTTAGATCTGGCGCATATTTTACTGGGTCAAAAACTTACGGGAACAAGCCTTTGCGATGATGGCAGCCTGATTATGTTACAATTTTCCGAAACCTATCCTCCCAAAGGCAAGACCGTTCACTGGGTTGAGATCAAAAACCCCAAAACAAATCAGGTGCTGTTTTCTTCCCGCCACAGCGACATAAGCCAGGTTGAATGGATCCCGGGGACACACAACATCAGTTATGTAACCAAAAACGGTGTCCGGTCTGCTTTGATGGCTTACAATTTGAAAACGCACAAAGAAACGCTTCTCATGCAAACACCTAAAAAGTTTTCAGGTTACACCTGGAGTCCTAAAGGCGATTTCATCATTTACTCTGTTGAGGAAAAATATGAAAAAAATAAA
>JALUYM010000036.1 GCA_027018745.1 Bacteroidales bacterium
TCGCCGATATTATCAAACGTTTTGAAGGAGAAAAAACTTTTATCGGCGGGGGTGAAGAAAGTTACGGTTACCTCGTCGGTGATTTTGTCCGGGACAAAGATGCCACCATTTCCTGTTCCATGATTGCCGAAACAGCGGCCTGGGCTGCTGACCGGGGCACTAACCTGTACGAAGTGCTCAAGGATTTGTATATGGAATTCGGATTTTACAAAGAAAAACTGGTTTCGGTTGTCAGGAAAGGCAAAGCAGGGGCAGAAGAAATTAAAAAGATGATGGATGATTTTCGCGCCCATCCACCCAAAACGCTTGGCGGCTCCAAAGTTGTCCGCATCAAAGATTACCTGACAAGCATCGATCATGATTTGACCTCGGACAAAAAAGAGACTATTGACCTGCCAAAATCCAATGTCTTGCAATTTTTTACAGAAAATGGTTCTAAAATCAGTGTGCGCCCTTCGGGTACCGAGCCTAAAATCAAATTTTATTTTGGCATCAAAGGAGAGTTAACCAGCAAAACCGATTTCGACTGGGTTAACCAGCAATTAAACGATAAAATCGACAGCATCGTTAAAGAATTGAATTTAAGCTGAATATCATGATCGGCTGTCGCGGAATACCATAATATTATTAGGGGAGAAACAACAAAACCATTTGGCTGATATGCCATTCCATGCGTTGGAATAAAACCCCAATGGCCTTATCTGCCAACAAGATACTTTTAAATTACCGTATTTGTCTTCCTGAAAGAAGTGAAGGCCCAAAACATTCAGGCTTTAATTTACCAAAAGAAACTATTTTTGCAAAAAATTTAATCATGAGTGAAGACTTACAGGACATCACATTGAAGAAACCTGTTTTGGAAATGTTGACAGTCGCCAACGAATATTGTTATTATTTTGAACACCTCGCAAAAAAAACACACACGGAGATATTGGAATTCGTTTCCCGGATCGGACCGCTGCTTTATTTGAAAGGAAGCCTTATCCCCGATGTTGAAGTAGAGAATCCCGAAGCCAACGAACGGTTTTTTACGCCCGAAGAATGGGAAACATTGTTTTATTCCCTGCGCGATATTTTTGGAAAATACGATGAATTCTGGATCATCGACCCCCAATACATCAACGAAAACGAACCGTTAAAAGCCAGCCTCTCCGAGAACCTCACAGACATTTATCAGGACATGAAAGATTTTGTATTACTCTATCAACGCAACACATACGCTGCAAGGCAAAACGCTGTCAAAGAGATCAGGAAACTTTATGCCACTCACTGGGGATACCGGATAACCAATATCATGTCGAAGGTGCATCACCTGCTTTATGAGGAAGACAGCAACTCATTACCGTTTATGCAATCGCTTGACTTATTTTAGTCCCCCGAACAAAATAATACCGTGAAAAGGGTATTTTATAATTCTTAAAAAGAGAAGTAATTTGCAAAAAAATAAAAAGATTATGACGCTGGCAGAACTAAAGACAGGAGAAAAAGGCATTATTACAAAAGTTCGGGGCCGGGGTTCGTTCCGCAAGCGCATTATCGAAATGGGATTTGTGGTAGGCAAGCAGGTCATTGTTGTTAAAAATGCCCCGCTTAAAGATCCGGTGGAATACAACATTATGGGATACGAAGTTTCGTTGCGCCGCAGCGAAGCCGACCTGATCGAAGTAACCAAAGACCTTTCCTTTGTAAGCAAAGACAACAAATTCAGGGGGACATTCGAGCTGGAAGAAACCCTCAGTCTTACCCCTGCCCAGGCCCGCAGCAAAGTTATAAACGTAGCACTGGTAGGAAATCCCAACAGCGGCAAGACAACCATATTTAATTTTGCTTCCCATTCGAAGGAAAAAGTGGGAAATTACGGAGGTATCACCATTGACGCCAAGCAGGCTGTTTTTGTCCATCGCGGTTATACCTTTAAGCTGGTCGATTTGCCGGGGACCTATTCCATTACCAGCTATACACCAGAGGAATTGTACGTTCGCGACCATTTGGTCAATGAACTTCCGGATATTATACTGAATGTGGTGGATTCCTCTAACCTGGAGCGAAACCTGTACCTTACCACCCAGCTTATCGACATGGACATGAAAGTGGTGATGGCACTGAACATGTGGGATGAGTTTTTGGAAAAAGGCGATCATTTCGATTACGAAGCCTTGTCAAAAATGATAGGGATTCCCATGGTCCATACGGTTGGGTCAAAAGGAAGGGGCATCGGAAAACTTTTCAATAAACTTATTGAGGTTTATGAAGAAAAAGAACCCATCATCCGCCATGTCCACATCAACTACGGACATCTGATTGAAAATGCCATCAAAGAATTACAACTACTTATCAACGAACCGGGCAATGAAGCTTTAACCGCAAAAATTTCACCACGCTATTTATCGCTGAAACTACTTGAACGGGACACACAGGAAATAAAAAGGGTTAAACAGTATTGTGGCAATGCCGATGAAATACTTGCCCTGGCCGAAAAAGAAGCCGAAAGCATTGAAAAACAGCGCAATGAAACTATGGAAACCATCATAACCGATGCCAAATATGGTTTCATTGAAGGTGCTTTGCGCGAAACGTTAAAACCCAGCGAAGGAAAAGACAAAATTACCATGAGCCGTATCATAGATACGGTGGTAACCGGAAAACTGTTGAGTTATCCCATCTTTTTGTTTGCCATGTGGCTCACATTTCAGGCTACATTTTATCTGGGCGATTATCCCATGCAATGGATACAAATGGGTGTCAACTGGCTGGGGGAAGTTTTTACAAGAATTATGCCCCCAGGTGCTTTTCGTGACATGATCGTAAACGGAATCATCGGCGGAGTAGGTGGTGTGATCATCTTTTTGCCCAATATCCTTATTTTGTTCTTTTTTATTACCCTCATGGAAGCCTCCGGCTACATGGCACGCGTTGCATTCATTGTGGATAAGCTCATGCATAAAATCGGGCTTCACGGCAAGTCATTCGTCCCCATGCTCATGGGCTTCGGGTGCAATGTACCGGCCATCATGGCCACCCGTACCATTGAAAACAAAAACGACCGTCTGGTAACCATGCTGATCATTCCGTTTATGTCGTGTAGTGCCCGGTATCCGGTTTACATTTTGATTATCGGGGCATTCTTCCCGGCATATCAGGGTACCATTTTATTCGGGATTTATCTTTTCGGTATTTTACTCGCCGGGATCATCGCCTGGATATTCAAGAAGACCATCTTTAAAGCTTCCACTATTCCCTTTGTCATGGAACTCCCTCCTTATCGCATGCCCCGGGCAAGTTCGGTTTTAAAACAAACCTGGTTCAAAGGAGAAATGTACCTGAAAAAAATGGCAACCATCATTCTGTTGGCATCCATTATAATCTGGGCCATGGGGTATTTCCCGTTGGGGAAAAAATACGATGCAGAATTCAATAAAAAAATTGAACAGATAAATAATACTACCAACCACAAACTGAAACAGGACAACCTTTCCCCGGCACAAATAAAAAAGCTGGAAGCTTTGAGAACTTCAGAAATAGAGGTCCTGAAAGGTCAGCTTGCCATGAAAAAACAGGAAAACTCTGTTATTGGCCGTATCGGACATTTTATTGAGCCGGTTATCCGGCCATTGGGTTTTGATTGGAAAATGGGTGTCAGCCTGATTGCCGGCGGAGCAGCCAAAGAAGTCGTTGTTTCAACCATGGGTGTTTTGTATCCCCCAACCATGGGAAAGGCCAACGAAGGGTTGGCGCAACGATTAAAACAACAGACCTATACAACGGGCCAGCGTAAAGGACAAAAGGTTTTTACACCACTTTCTGCCATGGCTTTCCTGTTGTTTATCCTGATTTATTTCCCCTGTATTGCCACTGTTACTGCTATCAAAAATGAAACAGGACGATGGAAATGGTCACTTTTCCTGATATTTTATACCACTACCCTGGCTTGGATTATTGCTTTTATTGTGTTTCAGGGCGGAAGTTTGCTTGGCCTCTAAAAATCAACCTTTTCATATACTGTATTTAGAAATTGTTTTAAGAAAAAGTAAAATACAACCCTCATTATCAAAGAGCATCACGACAAAAATTAAAAATATTTTTCTATTTTTGGAAAGAATTTAAACCATGCATCATGGAAATGATTGATAAAAAACAATTTCTGGAAAACTTTCAATATTTTGACAAAGAAGTAGTGTTGGAAATCATTAATATTTTTATTAACGAGTATCCGGAAAGAATGGAGACGCTGAAAAAAAATATAGATGAAAAAGACTTTGAACAACTGAAGTTCAATGCTCACAGCCTGAAAGGCGTG
>JALUYM010000037.1 GCA_027018745.1 Bacteroidales bacterium
GACAGGTTCCAGTTATGAAAATCGATGCTCAGCGAATCACCGTTCTTTTTGGGAAGATTTCCCTGCAGGGCAAGTTTTGATAAACCACCCCGGATAAATACTTTGTGAAACTGCCATGCCCCCTGGCTATGAATAATTTTATTTTGCGGGTTTATATGCCAGAGCGTATCGTTAACGTATACTTTTGACCTGCTGATATTAAATTGTTGTTTTGTCCTGTCATCGATGTAATATCCTTTCAAAAGGCCTTTGTTCACCCAAACGGTATCAGGATTATTCCAAAAAATTCCATATGCCAGACTGTCATTGCGCAAGCCCAGTTTCAACCGGAGATTGTCCAGTCCGAAAACGGTCTTGTCTGTTGCGGTACTGTCGCGGAGGATGAGATGCCGAATGCCATAAGCTATTTTTAACTTATGGTTTACTGTCCTTATTTTCAGAGTGTTATCTATTGCTTTTACGCCGTGGTAAATGAATTTTCTGGCATATCCATCTGCCTCGAGTGTATTGTTTTTCAGGTTGAAAAAGGCCGTGAGTCTGGTGTCGGGACTGATGTTTAAATCATAAATAAAATGTTCACCAAGGAATTCCGGCTTTTTTAGTAATAGTGTAAAACGAACCGACTGGTTGCCGGAAGGAAGAATTTGATGATTTTTGGGTAAAACAGGAAAATAGTGGTTAAATAATTTTCCGATAGCTGTGCTTACCGATGCCAGCCTGTAATGCCCGGCCATGTAAAAATTGAACAGGTCTGATTTGAAATCGATGGTCTGTTTGCCCGAATTGGTCCATTTTTTCACTAAATGAACGGATGAAACCGGATATTTGTCTTTTCCGAAACGAACAACTGCATTTTTCATGAAAACGTTTCCTGAAAGAGAATCAGCATCCAGGCCCGAAAAATTGATGGTGGCCAAACCACGCAGGTGAAAATCTTTCCGGCGCCACAAATGCAGGGGCTTAAAGTCAGAATGTGCCAGGTTCAACCTGAAATGGAAAACAGGAATTTTTTTCAGGACACTATATCCTGTGGAAGATAAAATAAGGTGGGGATCGTTGATCTTCAGGTTGCTGAACAATGTGTCCGCTAAATAGTGGCCATGAAATCGGATATTCCGAAAAGTATAACCGTTAACCCGGATACGGCTGATATGGAGACGGAGATATGTGTTTTGCCTGTTTAAAGTATCAAAAATATGAGCATTGGCCGTAAAATCTGTTTCTCCCATCAGGCTGTCAGTATGGATAAAATTGTTTAACGGAAAATTTTGTGCCTCAATATGGGCTGTAAGCTGATGGATGCCGCCTGTATCCGCCATTAACTTTATTTTCATGTTCAGGGATCCGTTGTTGGCTGTGACAATGCTGTCTTTGGTGAAGAAATTGTAATAGGAACCGATGAATTGGCCGGTAACTTTAAATTTTTGTTTTAAAGCCATACTTTTCGGAACAGGAATCTTCAGACCGTTGCCCGGAATGGCAAAACTTCTCAGGTCAGCTGTTGATGTTTCGAAATGTTTTATGGCAGCGTGAATATTTGTGGTATAAAAATCGGGTAATCCGTTCATGCTGATGTTTCCTTTGAAATGGGTTGATTTGCCGTATTTTACATTCAGGTTCCTCCCATATAGCCGGCTGACAGGTCCCGTAATGCGACCGCCGAGAATTTTGATTTTATCTTTCATTTGAAACATTACACCAGCAAAATAACCAATGTCACTCATGTCGAGATGGCAGTGTCTGAAAGTCCCTGACATTTTCACCGAATCAATAAAATCAGAATAAGCCGGCCAGCCATTGGACAGCATGGCATAATCAAAGTTTAATGTGGAATGGTTGACAGCCATTCGGGTGTTTTTGAACGAAAAGTCCCGGCCGCTGATAATCACATCGCTTTGCATCCTTTTCAGAAAAAGCCCGGATCTTTCATGGGCTGTCAGGTTATCGAGATGAAATCCCAAAGAATCGTTGACAAGAAAAAAATTGTTGGCGACAATAAAAGCCCGTGTAACATTTATATTGTTGTAGTTCATGGTGTTGTTCAGAGTGTCAGAAAAGTTTCCGTTTTCATTTTTCAATTGAAAATGAACATGGGCCAATTCCAGGTATCGGATTTTCATCGTAAAGGCTTTGGTCGGTTTTGAAGAATTTTTGCCTGAAGAAAGTTTATTGATAAAGTGAATGAAACTGTAATCAGCATCACCCTTGTGCCGTATGAGCCGGAAATCCACTGTGTCCATGCTGATGGAATGGAAAAGAAATTGTCCGTAAAGAAGTCTGAAAAAAGCGGGACGGGCATGCAAACGACTGATAGAAAGCATGGTTTCGCCTGTGGAATCGTTTAAATCGAGATGTTTTATTTCAATGCCCTTTAAAAGGTCGATGTCCAGCACTCCAATGGTCAGGCTGTCATGAGTTTTTTCAGATATCCAGGCCGTTATTTTACGGGCAGCCATAGATTGCACCAATGGCTGTTTCAACAGGAAAGTTAAAACCAGTGGAAGTGACAAAAATGTCATTATCCCGTAAAACAACACCCGGAGAATCCTTTTTTTAATACTTTTGCCCTGTTTTTTCTCTTTCAAATGAGTATTTATATTTTAGGTATTGAATCTTCATGCGACGACACCTCGGCTGCGGTTTTAAAAGACCGTTTGATTTTGTCGAATGTCATTGCTAATCAAGACATTCACAAAAGCTATGGAGGTGTTGTACCTGAACTTGCCTCTCGCGCCCACCAGCAAAACATTATTCCTGTTGTGGAGGTGGCCCTGCAAAAAGCAAAAATACAGAAAAATCAGTTGAATGGTATTGCTTTTACAAGAGGTCCGGGATTATTGGGTTCTTTGCTGGTGGGGACTTCCTTTGCCAAAGCTTTTGCACTGGGGCTCAATATCCCTATTATTGAAGTGAACCACATGAAAGCTCACATACTGGCACATTTTGTGGAAGTAAAGCCTGATAGTCCGCATCCTGAATTTCCGTTTTTGTGTCTTACTGTCTCGGGTGGCCATACACAGATTGTAAAAGTCAACAGCCCATCCGACATGGAAATCCTTGGTAAAACTATTGACGATGCTGCCGGTGAAGCTTTTGATAAAGCGGCCAAGATCATGGGACTGCCTTATCCCGGCGGGCCGGAGATAGATAAACTGGCCAAACAGGGTAACCCCAAAGCTTTTTCTTTCCCTGAGCCGAAAATACAGGGATTGAATTACAGCTTTAGCGGGCTCAAAACAGCATTTCTTTATTTTTTACGCGACCAGTTGAAACTGGATGCTGCATTTATTGAAAAAAACAAAGCCGATATTGCTGCATCCATTCAGGACACCATTATCCGTGTATTGTTGAGCAAACTGCGCCGTGCTGCCCGAGAAACGGCCATTTCGCAAGTAGCTATCGCCGGTGGTGTCTCTGCTAATTCATCTTTGCGTCATCAGCTTCAAAAAATGGCAGAAAAAGAAAACTGGAGGGTGTTCATTCCCGATTTTCAATTTACTACCGATAACGCAGCCATGATCGCCATGACCGGTTATTTTAAATACATAGAGAATGATTTTGCCTCTCAGGATGTTGCCCCTTATGCGAAAGGCAGTTTCCGCTAATATGTTCCGATAAAAAAAGCCCCGTTTTTTTTACGGAGCTTTTTGTTAATGCTGTTGATGTCATTATTACAATGTGTAACCCATGCTTACGCTGATCATTTTATTTCTGGATTCAGAATCAGCTTTGTCAAAATGGGTGATGCCAATGGTCAGCCTTATGTCCCAGAATAAGGAATGGTTTCCCACAGGTTGTCTGAAGCCAAATCCTATTAAGCCTCCAAACACGGCTTTGTGCGAAGCATCAAACAAATTGGTTGTGTATTTCACCCCTTTTATGGTTTCCATTTTTTTTGCCTTCGTCAAAAAGGCCACATACGGGCCGATGTTCAAATGAAAACTGAGTTTGGAATGATCGGCATGTCCGAAAGAGTAGTCGAATAATACCGGTATGCTCACGTAGTTGTACCTTGTGTCAACTTGGGAAGAGTGACTTCCTTTTTGGTCATAATCCAACTCGGCTTGCAGCATCATGTTGTTTTTAAAATGGTAGTCACCCACAAGCCCTGCATTCATGCCTATGCGAATATTGTTGTTGTCGTAATATTCGGCAATGCCGGACTGGACGGCCAGGTTGGTACCTGCTTTAACACCGTAATGAAAATTTTGT
>JALUYM010000038.1 GCA_027018745.1 Bacteroidales bacterium
CAGGGGATAAAAATATCCACCCAAACGGTTCTCGATTATTTGGGCTATATGATGTCGGCCATGCTTGTCCTGAAAACCGAAAGGGAGACCATACAGGGGAAAAAAGTTTTTGAGACCCTTGCGAAATACTATTTTGAAGACTGGGGATTGCGCAATGCCATTGGGGGTTACCATCCTGCCGACAGGAGCAAGTTAATGGAAAACATGGTTTTTATGCATTTACTGATTTGCGGTTATAAAGTGTCGGTGGGAGTCGAAGGCAACCGGGAGATTGATTTTGTGGCAACGAAAAACAATGAAACGATTTATGTACAGGTAACTTACACGCTGGGCGAGGAAAAGACTGTGCAGCGAGAGTTTGGCAACCTGCTGGCGGTTAAGGATAACTATCCCAAGTATGTGGTGTCCATGGACCCCTTTACGGGAAACAGCTACAAAGGGATAAGGCATGTCCGTCTCCGTGAATTTTTAAGCCAATGTTTCTGAAGTATTTTCCTATTTTCTAAAAATCCCTACCTTTCCGCTTTCGTTTGATACTATGTTTTTATGGAAAAAGTAACCTGGAAACCGGGCACCGTGCTTTACCCGCTGCCGGCGGTGATGGTAAGTTGCGGTGCGGAGCCGCAGGATTTCAACATAGTTACGGTGGCCTGGACGGGCATTGTGAACACCGATCCGCCCATGTGCTACATCTCGTTGCGCAAAAGCCGCTATTCTCATGGCCTCATCAGCAAAACCGGGGAATTTGTCATTAACCTGACCACCAAGGAACTGGCCTTTGCCACCGACTGGTGCGGAGTGAAGTCGGGCCGCGATGTTGATAAGTTCAAGGCGATGAATTTGCATCCCCTGGCGGCAGACAAGGTGAAAGCCCCCCTGATTGCCGAATCGCCGGTCAATCTGGAATGTGTTGTAAAACAAGTGATTGAACTGGGCACGCACGATATGTTCCTGGCCGACATTGTGGTTGTGCACGGAGATAAGAAATATTTGGACCCGGAAACGGGCGCCTTCGACCTGGCCCGGGCGCAACCCATAGCTTATTCGCACGGAAAGTATTATGCGATGGGCAGTTTCATCGGAAAGTTTGGCTTTTCGGTCCGGAAAAAGAAAAAGAAGAAAACGAACCGAAGCCGCTAAAAGCGTTAACCGGATACTTTTGCGATGAGATATTTTAAACCAAAATTATTTTTGTTTTGGAATATGTTAAAATAAAAAGACAACCTGTTTTAGAATAAAATGCCTTTGCGAATATTGAAGTTCACGTCTGAAGCTGTCAGGGTTTCTTCTTATTTATATACTCAGAAAGGGTTTCCACATAATTTTCAAAGGCCTTGACCCCTTTGGGGGTGATCTTGCAGGTGGTCAGCGGGTAATTGTTCCTGAAACTTTTCCTGATACTGATGTAACCGGCTTCTTTCAGCTTGTTGAGTTGAATACTCAGGTTTCCTTTGCTGGCCCTGGTTTGTTCCAGCAAATAAGAAAACTCGGCCGATTCCAGGCTTATCAGCAGCGACATAATGGAAAGCCGGAGCTGGGAATGCAGCAGAGGGTCAAGCTCTTTAAACATGATTTGATGCGTTTTCTTTGTTCCGCAACAGATAGCCCGGGATCAGGTACGAAACCACTATGGACAAAGCAATGGAAAGAAAAGTGTATTGCGGGGCAATGAAAAGGCTGGCCACGGCAATAACCCAGCTGGCTATTCCGCCCCAAATCAATGGTTTAAAACGGATGATGCCGCCGGAGACAAAAATACACAAGCCGTACAGGGCAATGATCAAAATGTTGAAAACAGCCCAGTGGATATTTCCTTTCATGGCGGTGAAAAGAAGGATAAACAGCATGACGGAAAACCCGCCCCACAGAAACCCGATGCTGGTGGCCAGGTAGGTTTTTGCTTTGGCTTTTCTTTTTGATTTGCGAATGCCGTAAAACGTTCCGGCCAGGCCGACGACCATAATGACCGGCCATACCAGGTAGGGATAAGCAAACCGGGTGTAAAGCAAACTGAAATGAATGAGCGTGGCAGCAAGCACCAGCCATCCCCACAGCAAATAAAAAAAACTGCCGGCTTCCAGCCTGGCTTTGGCATTGTCGATCATCTCGCGGATGAGTTGCAGGCTCTCCTGCTCGTTGAATGGTTCTTCCATTTTGTTCGTTTTTAAAGTTGAATTGTTTTTTTCGGTTTTTCTTTTTGCGTATTCAGGCCGATGACGGCACGGGCAATAAACCCGACGCCCATTCCGGCCAGGATGCCGATGCCCGTGTGGTTAAAGTACATGCCGATAGCCATACCGAGAAACATAAACCCGATAAAAACCCAGCTTGATGCTTGTGAAAAGATGTTTGCCTTCATGATGTATTATTTTAATTTATTAAATAGGTTGCAAATATAAAACAAGTTTATGATATAAACCAAATTTTATTGAATTTTTTTTAATCTACCCTCTCATGCGTCCCCGGGGCTTTCTTTCTTTTTGAACATCTTTTCTTTATCCCGATGTTTAAATACCGTTGATGGACAATGAAAAGTATGATAATTACCGTACAAAACACATTTGCGTGCCATAGCGGATACACTAATTTTTCTATTTTTACAAAAAAGAAACCATGCTTCAGTTTTCTTATAAAAAACACGTTTTCAGGTTTAAACGTCCTGCCGGGACCTCCCGCGGTGTGTTGCGGCAAAAAACTTCTTACTACTTGTTGGTGCGCAATACCGAAAACCCGGACATTACCGGCATGGGCGAATGCAGTACCATTAAAGGGCTGAGCCCCGACCCGTGGGAGCGGTACGAAGAAACGCTGGAGGCAGTTTGCTACGGCCCGGAGCCGCCCGAATACTGGCTGGGGTCGGGGCTGGACGATTTTCCTTCCATCCGGTTTGGGTTGGAAACGGCTTTGTTCGACAGGCAAAAAGGCGGAAGGCGTATTTTGTTTCCCTCTGCTTTTACCGAAGGACGCGAAGGTATTCCTATCAACGGCCTGATATGGATGGGTGATACGGGTTTCATGAAAAGACAAATCCGTGAAAAGCTGGAAGCCGGTTTCCGTTGCATCAAGCTGAAAATCGGAGCCATTGATTTTGAAAAAGAGTTGGAACTGCTACGGATGATACGGCAGGAACATGATGAAAAAGAGTTGGAACTACGGGTGGATGCCAACGGTGCCTTTGCTCCTGAAGAGGCAATGGAGAAATTGAAACAGTTGTCGGAGCTCGGTATTCATTCCATCGAACAGCCCATCCGGCAGGGCCAATGGGAGGAGATGGCAAAGCTTTGCGAAAAATCACCGGTTCCCATCGCTTTGGACGAAGAGCTGACCGGGCTGAAAACCAATGAAAACATTCAAAAAATGATGGAAACCATTCATCCGCAATACCTTGTCCTAAAGCCATCGCTGCTGGGCGGTTTCAGCCGGAGCCGGTGGTATATCCATGCTGCGGAACAGGCCGGGGCCGGATGGTGGGTTACTTCGGCATTGGAAGGAAACATCGGACTGAACGCCATTGCCCAATGGACGTTTTTACTGGAAAATACCATGCCACAGGGGCTGGGCACCGGTCAGCTTTTTACCAACAACGTCCCCTCTCCGCTTTTTGTTCAAGGAGACCAGCTGTGGTTTAATCGGAAAAACCGATGGGATTTAAGCCGGTTCGGATTTTAAACAACGGAGAATCAGATATTTCCAGATTCAAACGTTTTTCGGTCCGGATATCCATACCACAAACATATTTAATGAAGTTGTTTAAAGTTAACTCATTATTACTAAGTACTATATAAATCAAATGAGCAAATTCTTATTCATTTTTCCCTATTCGATTATTCTATTGCAATAACATGAATCCTAACTCGCCTGCGGCGAGATGGAATTCGGGTAATTCGTGTAATTCGTTGATAAAAACCAACGAATTACACTAATTTAACGAATTATGGTTTTCCTTCATGCCAAAGGCATGAAGGAAAACCGTTTAACAAATATTTTTTTAAAACAAAAACAACAATTGAATTTTAGATGTAATTTATTTTTTTAGAGTATCTTATCAGGAACAAAACACCCTGAACTTTAAACAACTTCAAAGCTTGTTTTGATATCTTTTTGTTTTTAATTCCAAACTTTTCACTGTGAAATCTGCCCTGCCGGGACAAAAACCAAAAGACATTTTTATATTTGCCACAAAATTGGAAAAGATGAGAAA
>JALUYM010000039.1 GCA_027018745.1 Bacteroidales bacterium
GTTTGGCTTTGTCTTTTAACTCTTCCCTGAGAATCTTTTCGGCAATCTCAATGGAGTAATCGGCTACAGTGGATTTTATTTCGCGTAAAGCGGCCACTTTTTCATTATTGATTTTCTCTTTGGCGCTTTCCACAATACCTGCAGCTTCTTTGCCGGCTTTTTCCTTGGCTTCGTTAATAATTTTGTCTTTCATTTTTCGGGCTTCGGCAAGGATAACATCGCGTTCTTCCATGGCTTCTTTGAGCATTTTCTCATTATCCAGTTTCAGGCGTTTCATTTGTTCCTGCGCTTCTCTGGCCGAGTCAAGGGCTTCCTGGATACTTTGTTCACGCTCTTTTAGTCCTTCCATGATGGAAGGCCAGGCAAATTTTCCAAGGATAAACAACACAATCAAAAAAGCGACGGTCATCCAAAAAACCAAACCTATTCCGGGACTAATTAATTGCATAATATCTTTTTTTTTAATTTACGAATTGAAGCATCCCGGCCTACCGCCGGGATGCTTTAAAATTTACGTGACGGTTGATTACACAAAAAGTATCAACAAACAAACCACGATAGCGCCGAAGGAAACCCCTTCGACCAAGGCTGCGGCCACAAGCATATTGGAGCGGATATCGCCAACAGCTTCAGGCTGACGGCCAATGGCCTCTACAGCCCCTTTACCAATTTGTCCGATACCAATACCGGCACCAACAGCGGCAATACCGGCACCAATACCGGCGCCCATATTAGCATAAGGAGCCAGATTGGCCACAGCTTGCAATAAAACAGTTAATAAATGCATAATTTATAATTTAGTTGTGAATAAATAGTTCTTTTTTTCATATCAATGATGTTCGGGCACCTCCACGGCCATCCCGAAATATAAGGCTGAAAGCAAAACAAAGACGTATGCCTGAATAAAAGCAACCAGTATTTCCAGCAAATCCAAAAAGATAGCAAATGCAATGGAAAATACAGAAACGCCATATCCCAATCCGACACCAAACATCCCGAAAATAAATATGAGGCTGATAAAACCGGCCAATACAATATGACCGGACAGCATATTGGCAAAAAGACGAACAGCGAGGACAAAAGGTTTGGTAAAAATACCCAGCACTTCAACGAACGGCATCAGCGGAACGGGCAGTTTTAACCACCACGGGACACCCGGCGTATTGAAAATATCTGTCCAGTAATGTTTGTTGCCGCTGACGGTGGTAATAACGAAAGTAAAAAAAGCCATTACCCCTGTAATAGCAATGTTTCCGGTAACATTGGAGCCGCCGGGGAAAAACGGGAATATCCCGAAAAGGTTACTGAAAAGAATAAAAAAGAACAACGTCATTAAATAAGGCAAATAACGTTCGAACTTCTCTTCTCCAATGGAGTTTTTGGCCACATCGTCACGAATAAAAATTATGAGCGGTTCTACCAAAGACTGTAAACCTTTAGGGGCCATCCCCTTTCTTTTGCGGTAAGATTTGGCAATGGACAAAAAGATCAAAATAACCAAAAACGAATTGATAAAAACAGCAAGAACTGTTTTTGTTATGGAAATGTCAAAATGGGGCAATACTTCTTTTCCTTCAGCGTTTTTACGCACCAATTTCCCGATATTGGAACCTTTTTTTGCAATATAATATCCTTTGTAAGAAGCTTCTCCATGTTTTAACCGGGAAGAAGAAAAAACAATCCAGTGACCTTGATCATAAAGAATAACAGGCAGGTAAATAGAAATATGGTGTTCGCCTATGGTCAGCAACTGCCACTCATAGGCATCGGAAACATGTTCCATAATCATATCGCCAATCTCATGTCCTTCTTTTGTGGCTTCAGACTTGACAGAATTCGAAGAGCTGCCCTGGTTGGAAGCCAACAACCCGGGAGTGGCAATAAAAAGAAAAAAAACAAATAAAAAAAATGTAATTATTTGATTAACAACCGGTTTCCTTATCATAACGATCGATAGTATTCGTTTTTATTTTGAGTGCAATTTTACAAAGAAAAGCTGTAATAATAATAGCTATTTAAAAATATTTTATACCTTTCATTCTAATCAATGTTATATGATTGATTGTCAATATATTATACAATACTCATTACGATAAGCCGGCAATGTTTGTCTTTTTTGAATTTTTTTTTGTAAATTCACACCTCAATTAGTTATTCATCAAAAACAGAAATTATGAAAAAAGTTGTCATTACGCTTATCAGCCTGCTGTTTATCATTTCTGCCTGTAATCAGCCGAAAGGGAACAAAGCAGCAACTATAAAGGACAGCAAAAAAGCTGTTGCTAATGTCCTGGAAAAATATATCATTGCCAATGAAAATCAGGATTTCCCCATGATTGAACAAATTTGGGCTCCCGACAGCACTATTATTTTATTTGGCACCAACACCGAAGAAGAGCTTATCGGTTGGAACAACATTAAAAATGCTATCAAAAAGCAGTTTGCAGCTATAAGTGAAACTTACATTTCACCGAGCAACCAATACATCACCATCGGACCTGACCAAAAAACAGCATGGTTTGCAGAAATCATAAACTACAATTTTGTATACAAAGGGCAGGCAAAAAGTTTTAAAGGTGTCCGGTTTACCGGTGTGATGGAAAAACGCAATGATGGATGGAAAATTGTTCAGGCACATCTTTCCATTCCGGCCCATGTCAATCTGCAAACGACCAAATAATATGTAAAAAACTGTTATTAACGGTTTTCTTCCTTCTTGAAATAGTATTAATTAATTCGTTCCAAACGGATTAGCTGTAAAAGTTGTTGCAATTTTAAGGGACATGGTAAAAGTAAAACCATCTGTATCGGTAGTGCCTTTAATGGATATCGTAAACGGCTTTTTGGTACTTAAAATTTGAGCTACTTTATCCCATTGACCCTGAGCATTATCCAAAGAAAAAACTCCTCCGTTTATTATTTTCAAATTTGTAGTTGTCCAGGTTGCTGTACCAGCATCAGACGAAAAAGTGATAGTCCCCGTTTTAAGTATGGCCGGTTTGCTCACATTTTTAAATGATCCATTAATGTTATCAACTTTCCAAAGTTTGATCAGTTTCAGGTATTTTGAAACCTGGGAATTAGTGACAGGATCAATAGTAGTACTGCCTTTAAAAGCCTTTTGAAGAACAGTGAGATTTAAGTCAATGGTATAATCAGCACTAATATTAACATCGGCCAGGGATTTAATTTTCTGGCATCCCGTACTGAACAAAAGTCCTGATATAAGAATAGCAGCAAAAAACATTTTCATTCTCATAATGGTAAATTTTAGGAATTAATAAATAAATCTGAACAAAGATAAACAAAAGGATCAAAATACACCAATTTTTGTTTTTTTCCATAGCAGTTTCATCAAAAACGGAATCAAATCCGGCAAAATCAAAACTTGTTTAAGAACCAGAAAAACCATAAAACCAATCCGACATGAAACTTCGCAAACGTTATAAACCAATACGCCCTGTTTTTTGCCATGCAGGCGCCTGTGAAAAAAAGTTAAGTCCTTTCTTTTTTTTGTTTATTAACCTGAAAATAACGAATTTTACCGGCTGAAAAAATAAAGTTTAAAACAATCTAAATAAGGAGGTTAAAATGATCAATAACAAAATAACCGGCATTCGTGCCATGGAGATCCTCGATTCGAGAGGTAATCCGACCATCAGGGTTTATATAGAACTGGGTGATGGAACGCAGGCAACAGCTTCTGTTCCTTCCGGGGCCAGTACAGGTGAAAATGAAGCAGTTGAATTACGCGATGGCGACAAAAAACGCTATGGCGGAAAAGGTGTTTTGAAAGCTGTTGAAAATGTAAACAAAGTACTCGGGCCTGCCCTGTTGGGAATGCATGCCCATGAGCAATCAATCATCGACCACAAAATGATTGAGATGGACGGCACCAAAAACAAATCGAAACTGGGCGCTAATGCCATTTTGGGCGTTTCAATGGCTGTTGCTCGTGCTGCTGCCGAATCGGCACATATCCCATTGTATCAGTATCTCGGCGGCGCCGGTGCCCGTCGGATTCCCGTCCCCTGTATGAACATCCTCAACGGCGGAGCCCATGCCGACAACAGTGTGGACATTCAGGAATTCATGGCCGTACCCCTTGGTGCACCTAATTTCCGCGAAGGCCTGCGTTATGTAGCCGAAACGTTTCACACACTAAAAGGAATTTTAAAA
>JALUYM010000040.1 GCA_027018745.1 Bacteroidales bacterium
TTTTCGCGATGTGATACAGGTGGTTACCGATTCCGGTTTTTCCCGGATCCCGGTATTTACCGAAAACCTGGATCATGTGGAAGGCTTGTTGTACATCAAAGACCTGCTTCCTTTTATCGATAACGAAAATGAAGAAGTTGACTGGAAAACATTGCTGCGGCCTGCTTTTTTTGTACCTGAAAACAAGAAAATAAACGACCTGTTACAGGAATTTCGTGAGAAAAAAATCCATATGGCCATTGTAGTTGATGAATATGGGGGTACTTCCGGCATCATAACCCTCGAAGATATTCTCGAAGAAATTGTGGGTGAGATCAGTGATGAGTTTGATGTGGAGAATGAGGCATTTCATTACAAAAGGCTGAATGCCACCACTTATATTTTTGATGCCAAGACTTTACTCAACGATTTTTGCAAGATCCTGGAAATTGATGATGATACTTTTGATGCGGACAAGGGAGAGTCGGACTCGCTGGGCGGCCTTATCCTGGAACTGGAAGGAAAAATTCCCGTAAAGGGTGAAAAAATAAATTACAGGCAGTTTTCGTTTGAAATAACAGATGCTGATACGCGAAAGATTAATAAAGTTAAGGTTACAGTTAAACCGGGTGCTTAAAATGAAAAAAAAACTTTTCTGGACACTGTTCCTGCTTCCCCTGATTTTGTCCATGTTTTCCTGTGGGTCACACTATACGCCCAAGCCGGTCGGTTATTTCAGGATTGATTTGCCCCCGCATGCCTACCGTCCTTTCGACAGTACTTTCCCCTATAGCTTTTCCCGTTCTGTCTACACCAGGCTTTCCGATGATCCGCACTCGCCTCATCAAAAATACTGGCTCGACATACACTATCCCCGTTATAAAGCCACCATACATATCAGCTATCGGCGTATTGATCATAATTTGAGGAAATATCTGGAGGATACCCGGAAAATGGTGATCAAACACATTCCCAAAGCAAATGCCATCAACGACAGTTTGATTGTTGACCCGAAAAGGGATATTTACGGCATGACTTACGATATTGAAGGATCGGGAGTGGCTTCCCCTTACCAGTTTTTCCTGACCGACAGTGTGCGGAACTTTTTGCGCGGGTCGCTCTATTTTTATGTGCCACCCAACAATGATTCACTGGCGCCGGTTATCCGTTATATAAAACAGGATATCAAGCATCTTATCAAAACCTTTAAGTGGAAAAAAACAGCCCGTTGATTTTTCAGGTCAATGAGGATTTGAAAAGCCGGAAAAACAGGCAGAGAAGCCTGCAGGTTTTTCAAAATTTATTTTTCCGAACGGGCAAAAGTTTTGTAAAATTTTTCCGCAGTCGGTCTATGCAGGAAATTCCTAAAATTCTGAAGTGAAATAAAACCGTAGGTCAGGATATTTTTCCTGTGCCATTTGGAGGGAAAAGGGTGAATCGGCCAGAAACACCTCACGGCCTTCTTTGTCAAGGGCTATCTGGCTGCGTTTTCGTGCCCGGAAATCTTCTAACTGTTCTTTGTTGTCGCTGACAAACCAGGCTGTTTTAAACAGGGTAATAGGCTCATAGCGGCATTTGGCATTGTATTCATGCTCCAGTCGGTACTGGATTACCTCAAACTGCAAAGCCCCTACGGTTCCTATGATTTTGCGGCCACTCTGTTTTCCTGTAAAAAGCTGTGCTACCCCTTCGTCCATGAGCTGGTCAATGCCTTTGGCTAATTGTTTTGAGCGCAGGGGGTCGGCGTTGACGACATAACGAAACAGCTCCGGCGAAAAGCTTGGAATGCCTTTGAATTGCAGTATCTCGCCTTCGGTCAGGGTATCACCGATCTTGAAATTTCCCGTATCGTGCAGGCCTACTATGTCGCCGGGATACGCAGCATCCACGATAGATTTTTTCTGGGCCATGAAAGCCGTGGGGCTGGCAAATTTCAGCTTGCGGTTTTGCCGTACATGCAAATAGTTGGTGTTGCGTTTGAAAACCCCCGAAACCACCCTTACAAAGGCGATCCGGTCGCGGTGGTTGGGGTCCATATTGGCATGGATTTTAAAAACAAAACCGGTAAAGTTCCCCTCATCGGGGTTGACAAACCGCACATTGCTTTGCCGGCCCTGTGGCGAAGGGGCAATTTCAATAAAAACGTCCAGCAGTTCTTTCACCCCGAAATTGTTCAGTGCGCTGCCGAAAAATACGGGAGAGATTTCTCCCGAAAGATATTTTTCTTTTGAAAACTGAGGATAAACACCTTTCACCAGTTCCATCTCTTCGCGAAGCGCCCCGGTGTTTGCCCCGAGATAAGTTTCCAATTCCGGGTCTTCGATGTTGTTGAACCGAATGCCCGCTTCCACTGTTTGTTTTCCGGGAGTGAAAAGATGCAGGTTTTTATAATATATGTTGTAAACCCCCTTAAAACCTTTTCCCATGCCAATGGGCCAGCTCAACGGGGTTACCTTCAGTTGCAGTTTTTGTTCGATCTCGTCCAGCAGTTCAAAAGCATCTTTCCCTTCACGGTCGAGCTTGTTGATAAAAACCATCATGGGGGTTTTGCGCATACGGCACACTTTCACCAGTTTTTCGGTCTGCGGTTCCACTCCTTTGGCCGCGTCAATTACCACAATGGCACTATCTACTGCCGTGAGGGTACGAAATGTATCCTCGGCAAAATCTTGGTGCCCCGGTGTGTCGAGGATATTGATTTTGGTATTGTTGTATTCAAAACCCATCACGGAAGTGGCCACGGAGATACCACGCTGGCGTTCTATTTCCATCCAGTCGGAGGTGGCTGTTTTCTTTATTTTATTCGATTTAACGGCACCGGCTACCTGGATGGCGCCGCCATACAGCAACAGTTTTTCCGTCAGGGTGGTTTTTCCTGCATCGGGATGACTGACAATGGCAAACGTACGTCTCCGGGTTATCTCTTTCTTATTGACCATGTTAAATTTTTGAGGGTGCAAAAGTAGAAATTTATATGAACCTTTTCAGCGGGGAAAGGTGAAAGATTTTTTCAGGTTTTGACCGGCTGATGAAAAAAGGAGTATCCTGCGTGAGGGATTGAAGCGGATACCCCGCAGCGAGGAACGAGCGAGGAGTATGAGCGGAAAGCCCGGCCCCGCCGGGTGTCGGAGTGTGTGCCGGCAGGCGGGGACACGCCCTCATCAATATAAATATTTCTTTGAAAACAAACCGTTTTACTTTCTTTTGTTAATTTCGCAGCTTGAAAACCTGAGAAAGCTGGTAAGTATTTTTACCTTGGTTTTCAGGAAGATAACAAAAAATATTGGCGAATATGGCATACGATCACAAGGAAATAGAGAAGAAATGGCAGGATTATTGGCGTAAAAACAAATCTTTTAAAGCGGAAAATAATTCTGACCTGCCCAAATATTATGTGCTGGACATGTTTCCTTACCCTTCGGGGGCCGGGCTTCATGTGGGGCATCCTTTGGGATACATTGCTTCGGATATCTATGCCCGTTACAAAAGGCACCAGGGCTTTAATGTATTGCATCCCATGGGATACGATGCTTATGGGTTGCCTGCCGAACAGTATGCCATTCAAACAGGAACACATCCGGAAATCACCACTGAAAAAAATATCCTGCGTTACCGCGAGCAGCTGGACAAGATTGGTTTTTCGTTTGACTGGGATCGTGAAGTGCGTACTTCTGACCCTTCGTATTACAAATGGACACAATGGACTTTCATTCAGCTTTTCAAATCGTGGTACAACAGAAAGACCGACAAGGCCGAACCTGTTGCCGACCTGATCAAAATTTTTGAAACCACGGGCAATGCCGGCGTAGAAGCTGCCTGCGATGAGGTGGAAACCTTTACTGCCGGGCAATGGAACCAAATGGACGAAAGGCAGCAGCAGGAAATGCTGATGCACTACCGGCTGGCTTATCTTTCAGAAACATGGGTTAACTGGTGCCCAGCATTGGGCACGGTGCTGGCCAATGATGAGGTGAAAGACGGTTTGTCGGAACGTGGCGGCCACCCTGTGGAACGTAAGCTAATGAAACAGTGGTCGCTGCGCATTACTGCATATGCACAACGTCTGTTGGATGGGTTGGATACCGTGGACTGGCCCGACTCGCTGAAAGAGATGCAACGCAATTGGATCGGCCGCAGCGAAGGGGCTTCGCTGACCTTTGCCCTGGTGGGAGAAGATGCCGGTTTAAACGGAATTGAGGTCTTTACTACCCGGCCCGATACTTTATTTGGCGCTACTTTTATGGTGCTGGCCCCAGAACATGAGTTGGTAGAAAAAATCACTACGCCGGAGCAGAAAGCTGCTGTGGACGAATATGTTCAATGGGCCAAAAACAGGTCGGAACGTGAACGTATGACCGAAGTAAAAAAAGTAACCGGAAGGTTTACCGGTGCTTATGCCCTGAACCCGCTCACCGGCAAGGAAATTCCTGTGTGGGTTGCCGATTATGTATTATCGGGTTACGGTACCGGTGCCATTATGGCCGTGCCGGCCCACGACAGCCGTGACTTTGCCTTTGCCCGCCACTTTAACCTGCCCATCGTTCAGGTGGTAACTGTAGGGGATGAACCTGTTTCTGATCCTTCGCAGTGGGAAGAATCGTATGATGCCAAAGAGGGAATATTAATCAACTCGGGTTTTTTGAACGGAATGACTGTCAAGAAAGCCATCCGTGCTGCCATTGACAAAATTGAAAAAATGGGCATCGGAAAGGGAACGGTGAACTATCGCCTGCGTGATGCCATTTTCAGCCGTCAGCGTTACTGGGGTGAGCCTTTTCCCATTTACTACAAAGATGGTATTCCCTATCCTTTGCCGGAAGAAGAACTGCCGCTGAAACTTCCCGAAGTGGATAAATACCTGCCTACCGAAACAGGTGAGCCCCCGTTGGCCCGGGCCAAAAACTGGAAAACCAAAGAAGGCTTTCCGCTGGAAACCAATACCATGCCGGGTTTTGCCGGTTCCAGCGGGTATTACCTCCGGTATATGGACCCGCACAATGACAAGGCCTATTTTTCGCGCGAAGCCAATCAATACTGGCGCAATGTGGATTTGTACATCGGCGGTGATGAGCATGCTGCCGGCCATTTGATTTATTCGCGTTTCTGGAACAAGTTTTTGTATGACCTGGGACTGGCCTGCGAAGATGAACCTTTTCAAAAACTGATAAACCAGGGAAAAATCCAGGGACGCTCTAATTTTGTGTACCGTGTGAACATAGAAAAATATGCCGAGTACCTCTTGTGGGAGAAAATGAAGCATCTGGAAAACGCCAAAAATGTGGTACATCAGTACAAAGATGGCCGGCGGAAATTTGATTTTTATCATCCGGACAAGGAACTGATTATAGAAATCAAACGACGGGAAAACCTGGAAAGGTTGAAACCTTATTATGAGGAATATATTAAGACAACAAACAAACGGCTCATTTTAATCCCTGCTGCCGACATTATCGAAAACATGGACCTGACCATCGATGAAATCTTTCAGGCACTGGAAACTGTTGATAAAGGGGTTATTTTCAATAAAGGGGAAGTGCGGGAGCTAAAACCGCTGTTTGTTTCCAAAAACATTCCTGACCGTGAAAAATTTTCCACTCCGTTGCATGTAGACATCAACCTGGTAGACAATGATATTTTGGATGTGGAAGCTTTCAAAAAATGGCGTCCCGAGTATGCCAATGCGGAGTTTATCCTGGAAGATGGAAAATATATTTGTGGCCACGAAGTGGAAAAGATGTCCAAATCGAAACACAACGTGCAAAATCCTGATGATCTTATCGAGCGGTATGGTGCTGATACGTTGCGGCTTTATGAAATGTTCCTGGGCCCCATTGAGCAGGACAAACCATGGGATACCAAAGGCATCGAAGGTGTTTTCCGCTTTTTGAAAAAGATGTGGCGGCTTTATTTTGATGAGGAAAACCTTTTGCTGGTAACAGATGAAAAAGCCACCACCGCCGAGTTGAAAGTATTGCATAAAACCATTAAAAAGGTGCGGGGTGACATTGAACGGTTTTCGTTCAACACCGGTGTCAGTGCTTTTATGATATGTGTGAACGAATTGTCAGACCTGAAATGCCACAAGCGTGAAATCCTAGCACCACTGGCTGTGCTTATTGAACCTTATGCTCCGCATATGGCTGAAGAACTCTGGCAAAAACTGGGAAATGAAGGCAGTGTCAGCCGGGTAGATTTTCCTGAGTTTGATGAAAAATACCTGAAAGAAGACACATTTGCATATCCGGTATCCTTCAACGGCAAAATGCGTTTTAAGCTGAAATTACCGGTGAACCTGTCCAAAGAGGAGGTGGAAAAAGCTGTTTTGCAGGCCGGGGAAGCCCGACGCTGGCTGGAAGGCAAAACTGTCCGCAGGGTCATTGTAGTGCCCAAAAGGATTGTAAATGTAGTAGTAAGTTAATAAGTTAAAGAGAAAGAGAAGGTTTTGTGAAAGTCACCTTCTGTTTTTGAATTCCTTAAATTTCACCATGGTGGAATAAGTTTTTTTCTTTTTTTTCTGTTTTAGAAAATCTTCTATCTTTACACTTTGAAACAGAAATAGTCAATTTAGTGCTGTTATAAATTCAGTATCAATGCACAACACAAAGGAAAAAATACTGACGGTAGCCACCAGGATTTTCAGCCGGTACGGCTTTTACAAAACATCCATGGATGAAATAGCCCGCATTTCCCACAAAGCCAAGGGCTCTCTTTATTATCATTTTGCCAGCAAAGAAGAACTTTTCACGGAAGTGGTTTCGCGTGAAATAGAACACATGAAAAAGGAACTGGCTGTGATTGTTACAGATACCGAACAGAATGCAAGAGAAAAATTAAAAAAATATCTGCTTACCCGTATGGCTGTATTAAAACAGGCAGCCAATTACCATGAAACACTGAAAGCCGATTTTTTTGAGCATTTTGAATTTATAGATAAGTTGCGCAGCGATATGGACCACTGGGAAAAAGTACAGCTTCGCTCCATTATCAACCAGGGGATCAGGGAAGGGATTTTTGAAAACAAAAAAAAGAGTACCGGTATTCTGCTTGATGTTTTTATCATGGTTTTGAAAGGTTTGGAAATACCGTTTTTCCTACAGGATAAATACGACGAATTGCGTCCCCATTTCGATGATTTGTTGAATATTCTTATTAAAGGGATGGCTCCTGAAAATTAAAAAAGCCCGGCAATTGCCGGGCTTTTTTCCTTCAGCACGTTCGCATTATGAGATTTTTATCTGTTTGGTCAGTTTGGTTTCTTCTTCTTTCTTTGGCAGGATAATGCTCAAAATGCCGTTTTTGTAATCAGCTTTGATTTTTTCAATATCAATGGATTTGGGCAATGTGAACGAACGGCTGAAGCTGCTGTAAACAAATTCCCTGCGTGTATAGTTGTCATCTTTTTCTTTCTTTTCTTCTTTTTTCTCAGAAGAAATGGTCAGTTGATAGTTGTCCAGGTTGATTTGAAAATCATCCTTTTTCATCCCCGGAGCAGCCATTTCCAGCGTAAATTTATCTTTTTCTTCTTTGATGTTTACAGCAGGAATGTCACCGCTGGTTTCATCAACACGACCCAGAAAATTTCTTTCAATGTTTTCCAGCAGGTCGGTAAAAGTCGGATACTGATTGAATTTTACTAAGCTCATAGTTAAACCCTCCTTTCAAATTTTTTTTGTTTTTGTATTTTCAAATTTCACTTTGCCTTTTTCAAATCATATACCATTCCAAAATAAAACTAAAAAAGAAAAGGTTTCTGCCGTTTTGACATGAAAAAATTTACATTGCTGTCAAAATGTCTGTTATCGAAATGGTTTTGTTCATTGCGGAATAGATTACTTATCTTTGTTGACTCAAAAAGGCATCAGTTGGAAAAAATTATAAACAGTCTTCGCCCTACGCGGATCATTGTCCCCATTCTTATCGGATTAGGGGTAAGCGGTTGGCTGTTGTACCGTAATTTTAACGCCGAGGCCTTTAGTTTTGTAGAGTTTTCCTGGCACACGTTACTTTTCGTCATCATTGCTTTTTCTATGATGTTCGTACGCGATGTATCTTACATGTACCGGCTGATTGTGCTCACCGATTATCGTATTAACTGGAAACAGGCTTTTAATATAATTATTTTGTGGGAATTCAGTTCAGCGGTTTCGCCATCGGTAGTAGGGGGTACTGCTCCGGCCATTTTTTTTCTTTACAAAGAAGGCCTGAGTGGCGGACGAAGTACAGCTGTTGTCCTTACTGCTATTTTTCTCGATGAGCTTTTCTTTATTTTTTCTGTCCCGTTGGTTTACTTGTTTTACGGTAATAATATTTTTCCACCAGAAACAAAACACTTTACTGATATCATTTACGGATTTTATATTGGCTATGGTATTATTCTGGTTTACACTTTGTTTCTGGCGTACGCTTTGTTCATAAACCCGTATCTGTTTAAATCGTTTATTTCATGGGTTTTTCTTTTCCCGTTACTTAAAAAAAGGAGAATGGCAGCCCGCAAATGGGCTAACCAGTTGATTCAGACTTCCAAGATTATCAAAAAGAAAAAATTCTTTTACTGGCTGAAAAGCGGCTTGGCCACCATTTTTTCGTGGACCGGGCGATACTGGGTGGTTAATTTCTTGTTCATGGCATTTTTCGAACAATCGAAAAACTTCTACGATCAATTTTTGATATACGGCCGCCAGCTTAGTATGTGGATCATTTTGCTGGTCAGTCCCACCCCCGGGGGCAGTGGCATTGCCGAATATATCTTTACCAATTTTCTTGGTGACCTTATTCCCAACAAAGCCTGGATCACGACGCTTGCCATTTTCTGGCGTTTGATTTCATACTATCCTTACCTGTTCGGCGGGGTAATCATCCTCCCAATTTGGATCCGTCATGTTTATAAAAAATCGAAAAAATACAAGGTGGTGAAATAGTACAATCGTTTGCATAAAGCGTTGAGGGCAAGTTTATTTTTTGTACAGGTTCTTTTGGCCCAAATTAACGGTCCTCATGTTTAGAGGCTTCTTTTTTATTATTTTTGTAAACAGAAGTAATCATAAAAAATCAAAATCATGTCAGCTAAAATCTCAGATAAAATTAAACCCGGAGTTGTAACCGGTGATGATGTTCAATATATTTTTAAAATTGCCAAACAGGAAAAATTTGCTATTCCTGCTGTTAACGTAGTCGGTTCCGATTCGATCAATGCAGCCATGGAGGCTGCGCGTGAAGTTCATTCACCGATTATCATTCAGTTTTCCAATGGCGGAGGTGCTTTTTATGCGGGAAAAGCCATCTCAAATGATCATCAGCAGGCTGCAATTGCCGGAAGCATTGCCGGGGCACACCAGGTACACCAGCTGGCTGAAATGTATGGTATTCCGGTTATCCTGCACACAGACCACTGTGCTAAAAAGTTGTTGCCCTGGGTGGAAGGGCTTGTTGATGCAGGTGAAAAATATTATAAAGCGCATGGTAAACCGCTTTTTAGTTCTCACATGCTTGACCTGTCAGTAGAACCATTGGAAGAAAACCTGGAAATTTCCAAACGTTTTCTTGAGAGAATGTCAAAAATGGGCATGACGCTGGAAATAGAACTGGGTATCACAGGTGGCGAAGAAGAAGGTGTTGATAATACCAGCGTAGAAAATTCGAGACTTTATACCCAGCCCGAAGAAGTCAACCGTGCTTATGAAGCTTTGATGTCGGTAAGTCCGCGGTTTACCATTGCCGCTGCTTTTGGCAACGTGCACGGTGTTTATAAACCCGGAAACGTTAAGTTAGAACCCATCATCCTGCACAATTCACAAAAATATATTCAGGAAAAACATCATACCGGAGAAAATCCGGTGAATTTTGTTTTTCACGGTGGTTCAGGGTCTGAACCGGAAAAGATCAAAGAAGCTGTGTCATACGGCGTGGTAAAAATGAACATCGATACTGATACACAATGGGCTTTTTGGAATGGAGTACGGGGTTATGAAGCCAAATACCACGATTACCTGCAAAGCCAAATTGGTAATCCTGAAGGCGAAGATGTCCCCAACAAAAAATATTATGATCCGCGTAAATGGTTACGTGCAGGTGAAGAATCAATGCGCGACAGGCTGAAAAGGGCTTTTGAAGATTTGAATTGCCTGAACAGGTATTAAAATTTTCTATCACGCCGGAGGCGTGATAGAAAATAACTTGTCAAAGGGGCTTTTAAAAAGTATTTTAAAAAGTGTCATTGCAAGAAAACAAGGCGGAAAATACGCGCAGGCTTATAAAGTCATGGCTGGCAGCAGGACAGGTAATCTATTGATAAAGAATTTTGTTTACAGGTAGTTCCCGATTGAAGCCAGGTCATCGCATTGAAGGTTTTTTCTAACCTTTTGGAGAGTTCCTTTTAACAAAAAATTTATGCTCAACTATCCGCCAAAAATATTGCTTGCTTTCGGCGAAACGTTTTCCGAAAAGGATGCAGCTTTTCATCAATGGTTATTGCAAAACGGATATCCTGAGCTGGCAGCCCTCAGCAGCGCCATACGGGGAAGTTATGAAGCAGCAGACTGGTTGCTTAAAAACCATTTCCCCCAATTAGCTGCACTCGATGGTGCCATTGACAAACAACCCAAAGCATATGCCTGGCTGAGGAAATATCATTTTGATTTTTTGGTGGTTTTTGCTGATGCTGTAAACCAGCGCCCTGAAGCTGAGCAATGGCTTCGTGACAATGATGTACCAATTTTTCTTTTGCTGGCTGAGAAAATTCGTCAATTTCGTGATAATCAACGATTTGATTATCATAAACTACATTTTTGATACAGAAAGGGAAACCCGTTTCCGTGTAACCTCGTAAAAGATAACAAAACAAAAGTTATGTCTACCAATCTTATTGCTTATCTTTCAGAAAGGTATTACGGCCAGAAAAAGGAACCTGCCGGAATTGATCCATATATTACGCTTTCGCGCGAAACAGGATGCAATGCCACGGGTTTAGCCGCAGAGTTAGTAAAAACTTTCCGGAAGAAAGGACAACACTGGCATTTTGTGAACAAGGAAATTCTGGATAAATCGGCCGAGAAGCTGCATCTCGACCGGCACCGGATTGAGCATGAATTTATTTTTTCGAAAAGCAGTGTAATGGATAATGTGATCAAGGCCATGTCGTTGCGTTATTTTAAAAGTGATAAAAAAATTCGCGATACCATTTCAGAAATCATTCGTTATGAAGCGCAAAAGGGAAATGTTATTATTGTGGGACGTGCCGGGGTAGTTTCCACATCAGGTATTCCCAACGGGCTCAACATACGTTTGGTTGCACCACTGGAATGGCGCGTGAAATCACTCATCCACCGAAAACTGCTTCCAGAGGAGAAAGCCAAAGAATTTATTCAGGAAGGTGACAGGAAACGGAATTTTCTTTTGGAACAATTTGCCGGCAAGCCCGTTTCGGAAATTTATTTTGATCTGGTTATCAATACGGCTGTCTTTTCTCACCAGGAAATAATACATATTATCCTGAATGCCATGGAAATGAAAGGGATGTTGTAAGCTATTTCCATGCTTTGGCTATCAATCCGGTACCGGTGCTGTGTTTTCCTTTTACATCCATTGTATTTAAAACCAGTACAAAAGGGAAAGTGAGCAAATAATAAAAAGGTAAAACTATAAAAAACAGATAAGAGGTATTGAGCATAATGATGGGATATTTCATGCTCAGTTTCCAACCCAGTTTTCCGGCAGGGCCGTATTGATAATACACCTCTGTTTTTGAGAACCCGGCGTTTTTCATTTTATCGGTAATTTCCTGTACACCATATCCGTCGCGAACATGTTCGTCGATAAATGAGAGCCCATCACCTTCTTCATGGTCATGATGGTGCACATCAGAACCCCCCTGGTCCGAAGGAGTTGAAATAAGCAACATGCCTCCTTTTTTCAGGGCACGGTAAAAGTTTCCCAAAACTTTTTCATCTTCTTCGATGTGTTCCATCACATCTACACACAAAACCAGGTCATAAGTTTTTTCTTCATTGAAAGCAGTCAGGTCTGCTTCAGCAAAAACAGCGTTCTTCAAACCAATTTTATTGAAAAAAACGTTGCAGTCAGCTACCTGTTCCGGTTTCACGTCTACTCCTTTAACCTGCCAGTTATGATGCCGTGATGCCATATAATAATCGTATTGTCCGAAACCTGATCCTGCATCGAGGACTGTCAGAGGGCCATTGTTTTTTTGTTCAATCATGCGAAGCTCTTTACGGATATGCCACGAACGTAACAACAGCATGTCCAGCAGGCGGTAAAAAAATTTACGAAAAGCGGGGGTGCGGTTGAAAAACACACCTAATTTCCGTTTTATGGGATCGTATTGCATATAAAAAAGGCATTAAATTACTGGTTGTCTTTCAATAACCGGTCAATCCGGTCTATATAATCCAGTGAATCATCTTCAAAAAACTGAAGTTCCGGGACAACCCTTAACTGATGCCGGATGCGGTTGCCCAGTATCTTGCGGATTTCTTTGGCATGTTTACAGATTTGCTGTAAAAGGGCTGTTTTGTTTTCAGTTGCAAAAAGGCTCAGGTAAATACGGGCCAGGCTCAAATCAGGGGTTACGTATACTTTGGTAACCGTTACCATAGCATGTTGTGTTACATGTCCTAATTCCCGCTGAAAGATTTCTCCCAGATCGCGTTGCAGCAGCTTCTGAATACGTTGTTGTCGTTTACTTTCCATGCCGTAAAAATAATACCTTTTGTGATAATCGAAATTTTAATAAACCAAGTGTAAAAAATACCCGGCCCGTCGTTGTATGTTTAAGTTGTAAAAACCCGAAAAAGCTGGTATAATGTTTAAGTTACCGGAGGTTTTTACACTTCTTCCCTGATTTTTTTTATCAGGCCGGTGGTAGAATAACCTGGAAGGAAATCAATGGTAACCACTTTTCCGCCCCTGGCCGTCACGATATCGTATCCCACAATTTCTTCCGGCTTATAATCACTGCCTTTTACCAGCACATCGGGCTGAATGGTTTTAATCAGTTCATATGGCGTTTTTTCATCGAATATCACAACAGCATCTACAAAATGCAAGGCTGCTATAATCAAAGCCCGTGATTTTTCATTGTTGATGGGCCGGTTACTGCCCTTTTCCAGCAAACGTACCGAACGATCAGTGTTAACGCCCACTATCAACTCATCACCCTGATCTTTCGCTTTACAGAGATAGTCGATATGGCCCAAATGTAACAGATCGAAACAGCCATTGGTGAAAACGATCTTTTTTTGCTGAAAGCGCCACAAATTTAGCGTTCTTTCCAGTTTTTCACCACTGAAGATTTTGTTGTTGATAATGTCAAGATTTTTCATTGCGCGGTTTTTGTTTTTTGGTTAGCAAAATATACAAATATCCTAAACTTCCAACCGATACATTCAGTAAAGTCTGACCTGCATGGGTTATGGTGGCAAAAGATATGGCAATATCGGGACTTATGTTATAAAGTTCCACCAGAATAGATTTAACAATAAAGTGATAGGCTCCTATCCCCCCGGGTACCGGGGCTACAATGCCCAGGCTTCCAATAGCCAGCAGGGTAAGGCCATCTGCGAAGTTCAGTGAAGATGTTTGTGGAAACATTTTCACCGGTACATAAACCATCAAAGCATAAAACAGCCAGATAAAAAAAGTATACAGCAGAAAAAGCCATTTATCTTTCATATATTTCACTGTTTTGATACCTTCGAATACCTCTTTAAAAAATTTCCGTACTTTAAGATAAAAAGGATGGCCATCAAATTTATGTTTATTGCGTTTAAGCAAAACGACAAATCCCACAATGAAAAACAGGAATAAAACTGAAAAAAGACTAATATCCAGAATGTTAACAAAAATTGTCTTGATAAAAGGGTCCAGTATTTCATGAAGGAAATCGCGCAGTAACCTTACCTGAAAAACGATTACCCCCACGATCAGCATTACCAGGACAATCAGGTCGAAAACCCTTTCCACTATGACAGTTCCGAAAAGGGCGTTAAACGGTATATTTTCCTTTTTCGACAGGACCCCGCAGCGCACAAACTCACCCATACGCGGTACGGCGGTGTTGGCCAGATAGCCAATCATAACCGAAAAAAAAGTGGTGGAAAGCCTTGTTTTATAATTTACACCGGAGATAAGCAGGTTCCAGCGTGCGGCACGAAAAACGTGGGATATCAGTACCAGAAAAAGTGATAAAAACAGCCAGGCATAATCAGCCTTTTGTATTTCTATCCAAACTTCGGCTAAATTTATTTTCCTAAAGCTCAACCAAAGCAGCACCAGCCCAAAGACCAGAAAAAATAAGTATCTTAAAACAGAAATTACCTGTTTCCTTTGCACTGCTTCCGGTTTATATTAAATGATTGTTTTTATCGGGAAAAATAATATTGGGCCTGAAGTCCCTGGCTTCTTCCATATCCATGGCAGCATATGAAACAATAATTACCAGGTCACCGACAGCTACTTTTCGGGCTGCGGCACCGTTCAGGCAAATTACTCCCGATTTGCGTTCTCCTTTAAGGACATAAGTATCAAATCGGCTGCCGTTAGTTATATCATAAATACTCACCTTTTCATTTTCAATGAGATTGGCTGCATCCATTAAATCTTCATCTATCGTGATACTTCCGATATAATCAAGATTAGCTTCTGTTATGGTAGCCCGGTGAATTTTCGATTTCAGAACTTCAATAATCATTTTATGAATGATTTAGCATTGATATTTTTTGCAAAAGTATTAAATAATCCGGATGTTGTCGATGAGCCGTACATCTCCAAGCCATACAGCCACGCAAGCCACCGTGCCCACTTCATTGTTCCAGGCATTTATGGGTTGTAAAGTTTTATCATCAACAATATCAAAATATTCAAGTCTGAAATGTTCATTTCCTTCAAACCGGTTAATGATCATTTGCCGCAAAGGATTGGCACAGATATGATGGCGCCTGCGTTTAGCTTCTTGCAAAGTTTGATAAATGAATGGGGCTATTTTCCTTTCTTTTTCATTGAGCAGGCGGTTGCGGGAACTCATGGCCAGGCCATCGGGTTCTCGGACAATGGGACAGCTGACAATCTGAACCGGGATATTTTCTATTTCCACCAGTTTTTTAATGATGGCGAGCTGTTGAAAATCTTTCTCACCAAAATATGCACTGTCCGGCTGTACGATATCAAATAATTTTTTTACCACAATGGCCACCCCGTTGAAATGGCCCGGCCTGAAAGCACCTTCCATTACTTTGTCAAGTTGTCCGAAATCATATTGACGATCAACTTTTTCGGGATACATTTCATCGGTATCGGGTGCAAAAAGCACATTGCATTGTACTGTTTCCAGTTTTTTTATATCCCCCTCCAGGGTGCGGGGATATTTTTTCAGGTCTTCCGCATTGTTGAATTGAATGGGATTTACAAAAATACTCACTACCAGTACATCATTCTCCTTTTTGGCACAACGCATCAAGGAAAGATGTCCTTCATGCAATGCTCCCATGGTGGGGACAAATCCAATACTTTTCCCTTCATTTCTGAGTTTGCCAAGATAGGCAGTTGTTTCTTGTATGGTTGAAAATACTTTCATCAGGGTTTTATTTTTTCAAGAATAGCCGCCAGGTCCGCTTCGAGGCTTACTTTCGGAGATTCTACAATACGGCCGATCTCTTTGTCGTGGTAATAGATAATAAACGTCGGGATACGTTGGATATGTAAACCTGATATGTCTGTTTTCCCGGCTTTAAAAGAACGTGTAACTGCTATTATTTTTGGATGATGTTTATATCCGGCTTCATCCAGGATTTTATAAAACCTGCCGACCTGCATTTTACTGTCGCCGCACCAGCTGCCAAAAACAATGGTGATCCGCGTTTTATTTATTTTTTTGGCAAGGGTATCGACAATTTTCTTATCAGGATGATAATTGTTATACTGAACAGTGAACCATTCGTTGAAAATACTATGTTCCAATCCGTTGCGTGTACACCGACCTTCTAATACATTGCGGTGCAGCACAGGGTCTTTCACCACTTTATTCAATTTCTGGGCAAAGGCTCCCTGCATAACGAAGAGCAAAAACAGCCCTGTAAAAAATAACTTTTTCATAATGTAATTTTTTAATGACTTTGCAAAGTTAGGACAAAACCAAACAACGAATCAAGAAAAAAATGAAAAAGGCCGTTTGCTTTGGCAAACGGCCTTTTTCGATCGTTTCAGTCAATATTACTTATCGTCAACTTCTTCAAAATCAACGTCGGTTACCTCGTCATCGCTACCGCCGCCGCTGTTACCGGCAGAACCGGTATCATCGCCGGCATTGGGGGGCGGTGTCTGGCTGCCGGGAGCGGCTCCCTGAGCACTTTTATACATGTCTTCACTGGCTTTCTGCCAGGCAGCGTTCAGTTTTTCCATAGCCGCATCAATGGACGAAATATCCTGTGATTTGTGGGCATTACGCAAAGCTTCCAAACCGCTTTCAATTTCCGATTTTTTGTCGGCCGGCAGTTTTTCGCCATATTCTTTCAGCTGTTTTTCTGTCTGGAAAATCAATGCATCGGCAGCATTCAGCTTGTCGATCCTTTCTTTGGCTTTTCTGTCTTCTTCGGCATTGGCTTCGGCTTCGGCTTTCATCTTTTTGATTTCTTCTTCCGATAATCCCGAAGAAGCTTCAATACGAATGTTTTGTGATTTGCCGGTTGCTTTGTCTTTGGCGGTTACGCTCAAGATGCCGTTGCTATCGATATCAAAAGTAACTTCAATTTGCGGCACGCCACGCGGAGCAGGCGGAATGCCATCTAAGTGGAACCTTCCGATACTTTTGTTCTGATTGGCCATGGGACGTTCGCCCTGCAATACATGAATTTCGACCGAAGGCTGGTTATCAGCAGCCGTGGAAAAGACTTCCGATTTTTTGGTCGGAATGGTTGTATTGGCTTCAATCAGTTTGGTCATCACGCCACCGAGCGTTTCAATACCGAGTGACAATGGTGTGACATCCAGAAGCAGAACATCTTTCACTTCACCGGTGAGAACACCGCCCTGAATAGCAGCACCAATAGCCACTACTTCATCAGGGTTTACTCCTTTGGAAGGCTCTTTCCCAAAGAAATCTTTTACGATTTGTTGAATAGCCGGGATACGCGTTGAACCACCCACCAGAATAACTTCATCCACATCGGAAGCGTTAATGCCGGCATCTTTCAAAGCCAGTTTACAAGGTTCGATAGTAGCTTTGATTAGATCATCTGTAAGCTGCTCAAATCTAGCCCGCGTCAGTTTACGTACCAAATGTTTCGGCACACCATCCACCGGCATAATATAAGGCAGGTTGATTTCAGTTTCGGTAGAGCTCGAAAGTTCGATTTTTGCTTTTTCGGCAGCTTCTTTCAAACGTTGCAGGGCCATGGGGTCTTTACGCAGGTCGATGCCTTCATCTTTTTGAAATTCTTCGGCCAGCCAGTTGATAATTTTGCCGTCAAAATCGTCTCCCCCGAGATGAGTATTACCGTTGGTTGATTTTACTTCGAAAACCCCGTCACCAAGTTCCAGAATGGAAATATCAAAAGTACCACCACCCAGGTCAAATACGGCAACTGTTTCGTCTTGTTTCTTCTTGTCCAGTCCATAAGCCAGCGATGCAGCCGTGGGTTCGTTAATGATACGCCGTACGGTTAAACCTGCAATTTGCCCGGCTTCTTTGGTTGCCTGACGTTGTGAGTCGTTAAAGTAAGCAGGTACTGTGATGACAGCGTCCGTAACAGTCTGTCCCAAATAATCTTCAGCCGTTTTCTTCATTTTCTGAAGGATCATGGCCGAAATTTCCTGTGGCGTATATAAACGGTCTTCAACTTTTACTCTCGGAGTATTGTTGTCGCCCTTTACTACTTCATAGGACATACGTTTTATTTCGTCGGTTACATCGGAATATTGGTTTCCCATAAAACGCTTTATGGAAGCTATCGTTTTCCTGGGGTTGGTAATGGCCTGACGTTTGGCAGGGTCTCCTATTTTCCTTTCGCCATTATCGGTAAATGCCACAATTGAGGGAGTGGTACGATGCCCTTCACTGTTCGGGATGACCACCGGTTCATTGCCCTCCATAACGGCAACGCAAGAATTAGTAGTTCCCAGGTCTATTCCAATTATTTTTCCCATTTATTTTTCCTCCTATTTATAATTTTTTGTGAATTTTTTTTCAAAATTTTTGTTGTTGGCCTTTAGAAGTCAATGATTATGCCAAAATTCGGGAAACGGCTCTCTTTCCGGTAATGAAAAACAGGATTTGTTTGATCGGAATCTTGTATATAACGTTATTTTATTGTTGATCAAGCGTTTATAGTTTAAATATTAAAACTTATCCTGACAATTATATCAGGGGCTTTTTTATGACAAAAAGACAGAAATTCATTTATAAAAATTTTTTTACTGTCAGCGAATTACAGATAAACGGGCATGCCGTGACAAAAATGAAGATAATGTACTACTGAAGATAATGTACTACCTGCCGGTTCTTTCCTGAAGCTTTAATTTTTTTACTTCCATCCCTTTCATCCAATAAAACAGTCCGGAAGTTACCAACAGGCTCAGGAAGATAACCAGATAACTGTGTGAAGAACCGAAGTTTTCCATTTTGACAGCAATGAAACCGTTGTAATGCAGGTAAAAAAGGATGACCAATGTGGCGTTATTTACAAAATGTGCCACCATAGGAACCCACAAACTTTGGGTTATCTCCAGCATGATTCCCAACATAAGCCCCAATAGAAAGCGAGGCAGAAAACCATAAAACTGCAAGTGGATAGCACTGAAAATAAAAGCAGTCAGAATAACCCCGACGGGGATACTTCTTGTCCATTCGTTGAGCAGCCGTTGCAACAGTCCGCGAAACAAAAGTTCTTCGCCCAGGGCGGGAATGAGGGCAATTACAAACAAATTGACAATTAGTCCGGCAGGACTTTTTACCCGTAAAAAGAAATTCGTCATCTGGTCAGCCTGTATCTCTTTGGCTTTCATCCAATTTCCTATTCCTGTTAAAGCCTGCGGGAAAACCATTTGTTTGTTAATTTCTGTCAGCCAGTTCACAAAAGGTAAAATGGTATATATGCTGATTCCTGCCAGCAGAATGACAGCTGCCAGTGGTGCCCGGTTTAGTTTAAGATATTGTTTACTGTTGGAACTGAAGAGGAAAGCAAACAGAAGGGGTGGCAAAAAGAGTACCCCCAACTGATTGATAAACTGAAAAAAGTATAAAAAAAACCGGTCTGCACTGCTTTCCGGTTGCGATATCATATTCAAAAAAGAAGAAAGCCCCTTATCATAAAAAAGCATGCCGGCAAGCAGACCAATAATAGAAAAAACCAGCATGGACAAGACGACTATAAAAAGCAACCAGAAAACTTTAAATCCCGGTCTGGTATCGGGAAAGAAAACCTGACGTTTCTTCATGCAAGCAGAATTTGTAAGCTGCAAAATTAATACTTTTGCTGCACCTTTTTTACGAAAGATGTCCACAGTTAAAATAGGAAATATTGATCTGGGAGAAATGCCGCTGTTTCTTGCACCCATGGAGGACGTTACTGATCCGCCATTTCGTTATTTGTGTAAGCTTTTCGGTGCAGACATGATGTACACTGAGTTCATTTCTTCCGAAGGACTGATCCGCGATGCAGCCAAAAGCGTGAAAAAACTTGATTTCGATGAAAGTGAACGGCCTGTGGGGATTCAGATTTTTGGCCACAATATTGATTCTATGGTAGAAGCTGCCCGATATGCAGAGGAGGCAAAACCCGATCTGATAGATATTAATTTTGGGTGTTCCGTAAAAAAAGTGGTAAAAAAAGGTGCCGGGGCAGGTATTTTAAACGATATTCCCAAAATGGTGAAAATGACTGCTGCCATTGTAAAAGCTGTCAGGATTCCGGTAACGGTAAAAACCCGGCTGGGCTATGATGAGGAACACAAAGAAATTGTGGAAATTGCCGAGCGGTTGCAGGATACGGGCATAGCAGCACTCACCATTCACGGGCGCACCCGCACTATGCGCTATTCCACGCCTGCAGACTGGACACTGATTGGTGAAGTGAAAAATAATCCCCGCATGCACATACCGGTCATCGGCAACGGTGACATTGTTGACCCGGTTTCTGCCAAATATTTCAGGGATACTTTTGGCGTGGACGGGTTGATGATCGGGCGTGCAGCTTATGGTAATCCATGGATATTCAGGGATATTAAACACTATTTTGTTACCGGGAATTTGCTGCCACCTGCAAAAATCGATGAAAGAGTCAGCATAAGCCTGATGCACCTGGAACGTTCTGTTGCCTGGAAAGGTGAGCGCACAGGGATATTGGAAATACGCAAACACTGGGGGCACTATTTTAAAGGATATCCCGGCTTTAAACCATTTCGTATCCGGTTGATGCAGGCGGAAACAACGGGGGAAATAAAAAAGATATTACTGGAGATCCGGCAGCACTATCAAAATTAAATTTTGTAGCCGGCCCGTTTTGAAAAATAAAAGGAGGCTGTCGAAACAACCTCCTTTTTGTCCATTACACCTCCATTAAAAATTTTACTTTGGATTGGGCCCCAAAGTTACCTGAACAAGGTTATTCGGGTACAACCATTTTGCAAAAGCTGCTTTTACCTGTCCGGATGTAATTTTCACATAATGTTTGGCCGCAATGACAGGTTGATTCAGCGGCAAACCTTTTAATGAACGTTGAAGCAGGCCACCTGCAATATCATCGATACTTGATTCGGACAACGTGATCTTGCGCAAAAGAACAGATTTGGCCATCCGCAATTCTTTGGGCGACACTTCTTCCTTTTGCATCTGTTTCAAATCTTTGACAACAATATCTTTGGCTTTTGCCACATTCGGGGGGTTACATCCATAATTCACTATATAACTCGAACGGTGTTTCCCGATGTTGAACGATGAAGAAACGTAATAAACCAGTCCGGAATTTTCGCGAAGGTCACGGAACAAACGCGTAGCGTAAAAAGCGCCGCCTAATACATGATTGCCAACCTGCAGTGCATAATAATCGGGGTTTGAACGGGTAAGGCCGAGGTTTTCGGCAAGGACAACCCGGTCCTGCACCCTGCTGGCATCAGGTACGTGCGTCTGGGACGCTTTGTTCAGGGGTACCGGCGAGAATTCAACATTCGGTTTTTTGCCGGTAGCTTTCCAATTGCCGAAATATTTCTCAATGACTGTTTTGGCCTTTTGAGGGGTAATATTTCCGATAACAACGATGGTTGTCATGTCAGGCCGGAAAACTTTCTGGTAATAATCTTTTACATCCTGTAATTTTAAAGACATTACCGAAGCAGGTGTCGGATGTCGCAGGGCCGGATCACCTTTGGGCAAC
>JALUYM010000041.1 GCA_027018745.1 Bacteroidales bacterium
ACTAAGCAGAAATTGCTGGGAATGGATGACCAACAGCGGGAATTATACGAAATTATCCTTAAAAATTTTTAGGGTGTTGCATTGCGGAAAACAGGAAAAATGTCTAATTTTATCCTGAAATTAACGGCATATGGTAACACAAAAAGAAATCGTTTTACCCTCTTTTCCCAAAGGGTTTCATCTGATTGACGGTCTGGTGCTTGATACGCTGGGCAGATTGCCCGAAACCGGATTGTTGCACCTTTTCCTGAAACACACGTCGGCGGCTTTGATGCTCAACGAAAATGCCGATCCCGATGTGCGCACAGACCTCGATACACTGTTCAACCGGATTGCCCCCGAAGGCGCTCCCTTTTACACCCATGTGCTGGAAGGTGCCGACGACATGCCGGCCCATTTCAAATCGGCATTTCTGGGAACGTCGCTTACCATTCCCATTACCAATGGCCGGTTGAATACAGGTACCTGGCAGGGTATTTATTTTTGTGAATTCCGGAACCATGGCGGGCGACGGAAACTGGTACTGACAGTCATTTCATAAGCCTGGCGTTGAGAATGTTAAACGTTAAGCGTTAAAAAAGTTATGCGTGAAGCGTTACATTTCCGTTTTCAAAAATCCTTCGAGCCCTTCAAGTTTCTTTTACCACAAAAGCCACCAGGGAAATCCCTCCACCCCTTCACCCTTCGTGTCACCTTTAATATTCCGTCGGCTGGTCGCGATTTGCAATCCGGTATTTTGCTGAACGAAAAACGGATTACAAATCCTGGGTTTCCAGACATTCGGATTGCAAATCCGAATGAGCCTGCAATTCGTTGACAAAAAAAACTGAACGACGCAGTCGGGCAGGAATTCGAATTGGCTTGGTTTTTTCCTGTTCAACCCTGCGGCAATTTTTAACAAAAACAGGATTTTTTGTTCAGTTTATATTAATTATAGATTTTGTCCCCGCCCCGTAAACGATGGAAAAATGGTAACTTTGCGTACTTTTTTAAGAATTAATAAAAAATAGATAAATGGACAAATTACTGTTACTTGGTGATGAAGCCATAGCCCAGGGGGCTGTGGATGCGGGTATTTCCGGTGTTTTTGCCTATCCGGGCACGCCTTCAACAGAAATCACCGAATATATTCAGGCCTCCAAAGAGGCCAAAGAAAGGCATATTGTTTCGCAATGGTCGTCTAATGAAAAAACGGCCATGGAAACGGCTATTGGCATGTCGTATGCCGGCAAACGGGCACTGGTTTGTATGAAACATGTAGGGCTGAACGTGGCTGCCGATGCATTTATTAATTCTGCCATTACAGGGGCCCATGGCGGTCTTGTGGTTGTTTCGGCAGATGATCCTTCCATGCATTCATCTCAAAACGAGCAGGATTCGCGTTTTTATGGCAAATTCGCACAAATTCCCGTTATGGAACCTTCTAACCAGCAGGAAGCATATGATATGACAAGGTATGCTTTTGAACTTTCCGAACGTTTCGGGACACCTGTTTTGTTTCGTATTACTACCCGTTTGTCTCATTCCCGTTCGGGTGTAAAACGTGGTGACATACGCCCCCAGAATGAACTCAGTCTGCCATCTGACCTGAAACAATTTATTTTGCTTCCTTCCATTGCCAGGAAACAATACGGGGCTTTGCTCGGGAAACAGCTTGCTTTTCAGGAAGAAAGCGGGAAATCCGGATACAATGTTTTGTATGAAGGCAGTGATAAAAGCATGGGTATTGTGGCCTGTGGCATTGCTTATAACTATCTTTTGGAAAATTATCAGGGTCGTGAGATTCCATATCCGGTGCTGAAAATCGGACAGTATCCTGTTTCGCGCAAGCTGGTACGTGAATTTTACGACCAGGTGGATTCGATATTAATGCTGGAAGAGGGATATCCTGTCCTGGAAGAACTGTTTCGCGGAATTATGGATGAAGGGAAGCCTGTTAAAGGTCGCCTGGATGGCACGGTTCCACGGGCAGGGGAGCTCAACCCGAACATTGTGGGCAGCGCCCTCGGAATGGAGACCGCTGAAGGGTATCCCCTTCCTTCTGTTTTGCGGGGACGGCCGCCGTTGCTTTGCGATGGTTGCCCGCACTGGGATTCTTTCGGCGCTCTCAACGAAGCCATGAAAGATTATGGCCCCGGCCGTGTGTTGTCCGATATCGGCTGTTATACCCTGAGTGCTCTGAAACCACTGGAATCTATTAACAGCTGTGTGGATATGGGAGCTTCCGTAACCATGGCCGTGGGCGTAGCTGAGGCAGGACTGACACCTGCCGTGGCGGTGATCGGCGATTCTACTTTTACCCATTCGGGCATGACCGGCCTGCTGGATGCAGTAAACCGGAAAGTGCCCATCACTGTGGTGGTGCTTGATAACAGCACTACAGCTATGACGGGAGGCCAGGATTCGGCCGGGTTCGGAAAACTGGAAAATATTATTAAAGGAATCGGCGTAGAAGAAGAACATATCCGTATCATTAAACCTTTGCGGCGCCTGCATGAAGAAAATGTGAAAGTTTTCAAAGAAGAACTGGCCTACGACGGTGTTTCTGTCATTATTCCGCGGCGCGAGTGTGTACAAACACTGGCAAGGCGCATGAAACTGAAACACGCCAAAAAGAAAACAACCAAAGTAAATACAGTAAAGTAAAAAAGAACATCATGAAAAAAGATATAATACTGGGTGGCGTTGGTGGTCAGGGTATTCTGACCATAGCCACTGTCATAGGAATGGCAGCGCTTTCGGAAGGGCTGCAATTGAAACAATCGGAAGTGCACGGCATGAGCCAGCGCGGTGGCGATGTGCAGTCGAACCTGCGCCTGTCGTCCGATCCCATTGCCTCCGACCTTATTCCGGAAGGGAAAGCAGATATGATCCTTGCAGTGGAACCTTTGGAGTCACTGCGTTATTTTAACATGCTGAACCGTGAGTCGGGTTGGGTGATCACCAGTATTAACCCCTTTAAGAATATTCCAGATTACCCGCCCATGGAAGAGGTGCTGGCGGAAATTACCAAGCTTCCCCGTTATATCATTGTCGATGCCGATAAGCTGGCACAGGCACAGGGTTCTATAAAAGCCGCCAACATTGTGGTACTGGGTGCGGCTTCCCCTTTCCTCGGCCTGAAATATGATTCTTTGGAAAATGCCATTCGTCAGCTTTTTGGTAAAAAAGGAGATGATGTGGTGGAACTTAATTTGAAAGCACTGAAAGCCGGATGGGAATTTGCCAACCATAAACATAAAGGTTAAGAACTTCTTAAAATTATTTGTCATCCTGAACGTCCGCCTGAGGACGGGCAGGCAGTGAAGAATCTATAATTACCGATTATTTTTATCGGAACAGGGAAGTGCAAATATTTTTGTTTTGATTTACCTGGTTTGTCCCCGGGGGTGTGCTACAAATAAATTTTACTTTTGCATTTCTTATGCAGACCAGATAAATATGAACAAGAAAAATAAAAAATATATCTACCTGTTTTTCCTTTTCTTTTCCATTGTCTTTTTTTCGTGCCATAACCGGAAAGAAGGACAACTTAAGGGAAAAGTTGTTTTGAAGACCGAACAAAAAGTTATTCCAAAAACGGTTTATGGCATTTATTTGGATAGCCTGCAGGTAAAAAAAGGGACCATAAAAAGAAACCAACACCTGTCGGATATTTTGTTGAAATATGGTGTGAAATATGCTACCATCGATTATCTTGCCCGTTATACCAAATATGTATTTGATGTACGAAGGATAAAGCGTGGACACGATTATGCTGTTTTTTGTAAAAAAGATTCACTGGCTACGCCTGTATGGTTTGCTTACCAGATTTCCCCATCGCGTTATGTTTTGTACCATCTTATTGACTCTGTTTATGCCAAACAGGGCAACAAACCGGTTGAACGAAAACTGGTCGCTACACAGGGGACTATCAAAAGCTCCCTGTGGAATGCCATGATTGCCCAACATAATGACCCTGAACTGGCTGTCAAACTCTCTGATATCTATGCCTGGACCATCGACTTTTTCGAACTGAGAAAGGGCAACCAGTATAAAGTTATTTATCAGAAAGTGTATGTTGACCATCATTATGCCGGCCTCGGAAAGGTGGAAGCTGCCGATTTTATTCAAAAAAATGTGCATCATTATGCGTTTTATTTCGTACAGAAAGGGAAAGGTGATTATTTTGATGAGAAAGGAAACAGCCTGGAACGCACTTTTCTGAAAGCGCCCTTAAAATTCCGGTATATCAGTTCCCGGTTTTCTAACCACCGCTGGCATCCGATATTGAAGATATATCGTCCGCACCACGGAGTGGATTATGCAGCAGCCGAGGGAACACCGGTCCATTCACTCGGCGATGGTGTGGTGATAGGGAAAGGATACCAGCGAAATGGTGCAGGCAATTATCTGAAAATCCGTCACAACAGTATTTATACTACACAATATGCCCATTTAAGCAGATTTGCACGCGGCATCAGGGTAGGTGTTCACGTGAAACAGGGGCAGCTTATCGGATATGTGGGACATACCGGTTTGGCAACAGGGCCTCATCTCGACTTTCGTGTCTTCAAATATGGCCGGGCCATTAATCCCCTGGCGCTTAAATCACCGCCTGCCAAACCTGTCATGGCACAATACCGTCCGGCTTTTGATTCCATTGTCCGCCGCTACATGCCTGTGCTTGATTCGTTATAAGTTTTCTGTAAAAAAATCCTTTTTCCTGCTTGTTTTCCCATCCGCCAAATATAATCCGGGAAAAATATTTCTCTTTTTATTAAGATGAGTTATTAACAAAAAGGATGGTTTTTCTTTTGTTAATAAGTTTTTATGTCTTGGACATGAATTTTCTATAAACTGAAAACCAGTATTTTAACCTTATAACCAAAAATAAATATCCTTTATAACGTAACATTTTTTTAACATTGTGGTAAAATGTGGGAAAGAATGTTAAAAAGTGGTAAATATATAGTATATTTACGCCATAAAACTGTGTTTAGTGCTCAATATTTTAGGAACATATGAAGCCAAAGTTGATGCCAAAGGAAGATTCATGTTTCCAGTGGCTTACAAAACCCAAATGGGGGATGAGGTGAAACGTGGCTTCGTTGTGAAACGGAGCATCTTTAAAAAATGTCTTGAGCTTTTTCCTGCCGGGCAGTGGAAAGAAGAAACTGCACTCGTGGGAAAGCTGAACATGTTTAAGAAGAAAAACGCAGATTTTGTTACCAAGTTTATGGCTGGTGTCAAACCGGTCGAGCTGGATGGTACCGGACGGCTTCTTCTCCCGAAGGACTTGCTGAATTATGGCGGAATTACTAAGCAGATCGTGCTCACATCAGTCGTAAACCGAATTGAAATCTGGGATAAAGACGCTTATGAAAAAGCTGTTGATTATGACCCGGATGATTTTGCCAAATTGGCTGAAGAGGTTATGGGTGAGTTCGAAACTGATTAAAATATGTATCACGAGCCGGTATTATTACATGAATCCATTGAGGGGTTAAACATTTGTTCCAGCGGTGTGTATGTGGATGCTACCTTTGGCGGCGGGGGTCATGCCCGGGTCATTCTTCAGCAACTGGACACTGATGGGCGCCTCGTGGCTTTTGACCAGGATCCGGAAGCGGAAGCCAACAAGCCGGAGGATGAACGATTGATCTTTGTCAACCAGAATTTTCGTTACCTGAAAAATTTTCTCCGGCTTTATGATATGGTTCCTGTAGATGGTATCCTCGCTGACCTCGGTGTTAGTTCTCACCAGTTTGATGAAGCAAAACGCGGTTTTTCAACCCGTTTTGATGGCCCTCTCGACATGCGTATGGGAAAACATCAAACATTCACTGCTGCTGATGTGGTCAACAGTTATTCCGAAGAAGAGCTACAACATATTATCAGTGTGTACGGCGAAATAAAAAACAGCCGCTGCATGGCAAGGCTTATTTGTGAAAAACGAAAAGAAAAGCTTTTTGAAACCACTTTTGAGTTGGAAAATGCGGTGGGGAAATGTATTCCGCCTACGCGGAAAAATAAAATGCTTGCCATGCTTTTTCAGGCTCTGCGTATTGAAGTCAACCAGGAGCTGGAAGCATTGAAATCTTTTCTTGAACAGACAGTCGATGTGCTGAAACCCGGCGGCAGGCTGGTGGTAATATCTTATCATTCTTTGGAAGATCGTCTGGTAAAGAACTTTATAAAAACGGGGAATTTCGAAGGAAAAATAAAAAAAGATTTTTTTGGCAATGATCTGGTTGATCTCAAACCTGTGGTAAACAAAGCCATTGTACCCCGTGAGGAAGAAATTGTACGAAACAGCCGTGCCCGGTCGGCGCGATTAAGAATTGCTGAAAAAAAAGCTGACAAATGAAAGGAAATAAACGCAAAATAGAATTTACGGAAGGCCAAACTTCCCGACAGGGTTCGGTAAGCGGTTTTGGTCGGGCTGCACAGGATGTGCTGGGTGGAGGTATCCTGGAAAATAAAAATGCCAGGCGTATTTTCCCCTATTTGCTTTTTCTGGCACTGCTGGCTTTTTTTTACATCACCAACGATTATGTGTTGGAAAGCAAAGTCAGGAAAATTACCAAAATCGAACGCCAGATCAGGGAATTGCGCTACGAATATATTTCTGTGAAATCGGACTTAATGACCATCAGTAAGCAGTCGCAGCTGGCAAAACGCCTGGAAAAACTGGGAATTAAAGAAAATAACCAACCGGTAAAAACCATCATTATTCACCCAAAAGAGGAAAAATAATTTTGACGGATAATAAAAAAGTCATATTGCCCCGTGTGTATCTCGTCTATTTCGGGACGTTGGTTTTTGCTTTTATGATTGTCGGCAAGATGGTCTATATCCAATATAAAGAAGGCCCTGCCTTGCTGGCCAAAGCCAAAAAACAGGAAATCAGGGTTTTTACGTTGAAAGCAGACCGGGGTAATATTTTATCTGCCGGAGATAATCTGATAGCTACCTCCGTGCCCGTTTTTGAAATTCGCATGGATGTGGCCAACGGTTATATCCCCGATGAACTTTTTAACCGGAAAGTAGACTCCCTGGCATACAGGTTGAGTCAACTCTTTCCGGACAGGTCTGCGGGCTATTACAAGAGGATTTTGAAAAAAGCCCGTGCCACGGGAAACCGCTATCTTTTGATTCACAGGAATGTAAATTATTCTCAGTTAACAAAATTGCGCACTTTTCCCCTTTTCCGGCTGGGCAGAAACCGGGGCGGTCTCATTGTTATTCAAAAGACCAAAAGAGAATTGCCTTTTGGACGGCTTGCTGCACGGACCATAGGTTACGAGAATAAAAAAGAACATCTTTTTGTCGGCCTCGAAGGGGCTTATTCCAACGTGCTGATGGGTATTAATGGTAAACAAATCCGGCGTAGAATTAACGGGGGAGCGTGGATGCCTGTTCACAACAACAGCGAAATAGAACCGCAAAATGGAAAAGATGTTATCACCACTTTGAACATGAACCTGCAGGATGTGGCCGAAAACGCATTGCTGAAACAAATGGTAAAGCACCAGGCTAAAATGGGATGTGCTGTGCTCATGGCGGTAAAAACTGGTGATATAAAGGCTATTGCCAACCTGCGGTATGATCCGAAAAGCAAAACCTATCAGGAAAGTTATAACATGGCCATTGGAGAGAAATATGAACCCGGGTCTACTTTTAAACTGGCTTCGATCATTGCGGGACTGGAAGACAAAAAATTTACATTGAATGATACTGTTTCCGTAAAGAAAGGTTATGTGGTTTACTACGGCAGAACATTACATGATGTAGACCATATTGACCGTATCGACCATGGTATTCTTACTGTCCGACAGGCTTTTGAACACTCTTCCAATGTGGGTATTTCCAAAATCATCGAAAGGGCATACAAAAATGACCCGGCAAAATTTATTGCCCATTTGTATGCCATGAAGCTGAACAAGCCGCTGGGATTGAAAATTGCGGGCGAAGCCATGCCTTATATCAAAAACCCGAAAGATAAAAAATACTGGTATCGCACATCACTGCCTTGGATGTCGGTAGGATATGGATTAGAAATTACCCCTTTACAGTTGCTTACTTTTTATAATGCCATTGCTAACAATGGTGTAGAGGTTAAACCGCGCTTTGTCACGGCCATTATGGATGGCGGCCGCATCGTGAAAAAGTTTGGGGTGCAGGTTCGTGACCCGCAAATTGCACCCCCCTCAGTTATCCGTAAAGTCCGGAGTTTGCTGGTGGGTGTTGTGCAACATGGAACAGCCCAGAACCTGAAAAATAAAAATTTTCAGATCGCCGGAAAAACAGGAACTGCCAAAATTTCTGTCGGGGGCAAATATATTCCCGGGGCATACAACGCCACATTTGTAGGCTATTTTCCTGCCAATGATCCACAATATTCCTGCATAGTGGTTGTGAACAGGCCGAAACACGGCTATTACGGCAGCGGAGTGGCTGCACCTGTTTTCAAGGATATCGCCGATAAAGTTTTTGCCACCTCTCTGGCCCTTCATGACCAACCTGAAAAGGATTCAACAAAACAGGGTATCCCGTTGTCTGTAAATGCTGCCTGGTATCCCGACCTGAAAATTATCTATAAGAATTTGGGAATAAAAACGGCCAAGGGTTCTTATGCCGAAAGCTGGGCGATAACAAAAGACCGGCATAACAAGGTTTTGTTCCGGTCTAAAACGTTTACTAAAGGATTGGTCCCCAACGTAAAAGGAATGACTGCCAAAGATGCGGTTTACCTTTTGGAAAATATGGGGCTTACTACCGCTATACAAGGCAGGGGCGTGGTGTACCGCCAATCGTTGAAACCGGGAACACCTTTTAAAAAAGGACAAAAAATAATCATTCAATTGACAAATTTATAAAACAGACCCTTGAAAAAGTTAAAGGACATATTGATTGGTGTAAATGTTGAGTATATCAACGGAGATGGAGACTGTTCTGTTGCACATGTGGTTTTCGATTCGCGCAACGTTCAGCCGGGTGATGTTTTTGTTGCCGTGGCTGGGACACAGGCCGACGGCCACCAATTTATGGGTCAAGCGGTAGAAAAAGGTGCTGTGGCTGTTGTTTGCGAAAGTTTGCCGGTAAAGCTAATTCCCGGTATAACCTATGGAAAGGTGAAAGATTCTGCTTTTGCCCTGGGACAAATGGCTTCCAACTTTTATGACAGGCCCTCCGAAAAGCTTAAGCTGACAGGAATTACCGGTACCAATGGAAAAACTACAATTGTTACTCTGTTGCACCAATTGTTCCTGGCATTGGGTTACAAAACCGGTATGCTTTCCACCATTGTCAATAAGGTGAACTATAAGGAAATAAAAACAAGACATACCACCCCGGATGCGGTGAGTATTAACTGTGTTTTGGATGAAATGGTAAATGCCGGTTGTGATTATGCTTTTATGGAAGTAAGTTCCCATGCTGTAGTACAACAACGTATTGCAGGACTGCAATTTACGGGAGCTTTGTTTACAAATATTACGCATGATCATCTCGATTATCACAAAACTTTCAGGGAATACATTTCTGCCAAGAAAAAGTTTTTTGATGATTTGTCTCCCGAAGCTTTTGCGGTGGTCAATGCCGACGACCGGAATGCCGGGATTATGTTGCAGAATACGCAGGCGAAAAAATACAGTTACGGACTGAAATCCATGGCTGATTTTCGCGGAAGGTTACTGGAAGATGGCTTCTCGGGATTACAAATGATGCTCGACAACAAAGAATTTTATTCGCCCATGGTGGGTGGTTTTAATGCTTCCAATTTGCTGGCGGTATATGCTGTGGCTGTTTTGCTAAAGCAGGACAAGGAAGAGGTTTTGCAACATCTTAGTGGGTTGCGGGGTGCAGAAGGACGGTTTGAAATACTGCATTCTCCGGAAGGTATTATTTGTATTGTGGATTATGCCCATACACCCGATGCACTGAAAAATGTGCTGGAAACCATTCGGGATATCCGCAGCGGAAATGAAACACTGATTACCGTGGTGGGGGCCGGTGGCGACCGCGACAGGAGTAAAAGGCCTGAAATAGCTGCTATTGCCTCTCAACTCAGTAACCGTGTTATCCTTACCTCTGACAATCCGCGCAGCGAAGACCCGGAAGCCATTTTACACGACATGAAAGCCGGTATTGATCCTGTCCATAAGAAAAATACGCTGGTCATTACGGATCGTAAAGAGGCCATAAAAACGGCTTATGCACTGGCCGTGGCAGGCGATATCATTTTGGTTGCCGGTAAAGGTCATGAAAAATATCAGGAAATTAAGGGCATACGATACCCTTTTGATGATAAACAAGTTTTGGTTGAATTATTTGAATCTCGATAACAATGCTGTACTACCTGTTTAAATATCTGCATGATGCTTATGCTTTCCCGGGAGCGGGATTGTTTCAGTATCTCTCTTTCAGGGCGGCCATGGCTCTGATCACCTCTTTGTTAATCAGTTTGGTATTTGGTGGCAGGTGGATCAAATATTTAAATAAAAAACAGGTAGGGGAGACCGTTCGTGATCTGGGACTGGAAGGCCAACTGGAAAAACAGGGCACCCCCACCATGGGCGGTCTGATCATTCTCGCTTCCATTGTCATTCCGGCCTTGCTTTTTGCCCAGCTTGATAACGTGTACATTATTTTGATGTTGTTTACCACCATTTGGCTCGGTGCATTGGGGTTTATCGATGACTTTATCAAAGTTTTCAAAAAAAACAAGTCGGGCCTGCGGGGTAAATTCAAAATTGCAGGTCAGGTAATCCTTGGTTTGATTGTGGGGCTGGTTATGTATTTTAACAAAAACGTTGTTATTCGTGAGAAACAGGTCCATCCCTCTTCACAGGTTTATACATTGCTCGATAAATCCGGACCTTCAGCGCGGTTTTCCATTTCCGAAGAACATTCTACCAAAACGACCATTCCTTTTTTGAAAAATAATGAATTTGATTATGCTGTATTGCTCAAATGGATAGGCCCTGATTATAAAAAGTGGGCTTATCTTGCTTTTATTCCCGTTGTTATTTTGATCATTACAGGCGTTTCCAATGGTGCAAACCTGACAGATGGAATGGATGGACTGGCGGCGGGGACGGCGGCCATTATCGGTGCCACGCTCGGTATTCTGGCGTGGGTTTCGGGCAATATTATTTTCGCTGATTACCTGAATATCATGTATTTGCCCAATGTGGGCGAATTGGCGGTTTATATCAGTGCTTTCGTAGGGGCTACTGTGGGGTTTTTGTGGTACAACACTTATCCTGCGCAAATTTTTATGGGGGATACGGGCAGCCTTGCCATCGGCGGCATCATTGCCGTCTTTGCCATTATTATCAGAAAAGAGCTGATGATCCCCATATTCGGAGGTATTTTTCTCGCGGAGAGCATTTCAGTGATTTTGCAGGTGGGTTATTTTAAATATACAAAAAAGAGATACGGTGCAGGAAAACGGATTTTTAAAATGGCCCCCCTGCATCACCATTATCAAAAACTGGGATTTCCCGAACCCAAAATTGTACTCCGCTTTTTTATTGTGGGAATAGCATTGGCCGTTATGGCCATTATTACTTTGAAGGTGAGATAAACATGAAATATAATGAAACAAAAAGGCGAAATAATTGTTCTCGGTGCCGGCGAAAGCGGAACGGGAGCTGCCATACTGGCCAAAAAGCAGGGATGGCCGGTTTTTGTTTCGGATAACGGAAAAATTACTGAAAAATACAGGCGCGTTCTTAAACAGTTTGAAATAGAATTTGAAGAAAACGGACACGATGCCGTTCGGGTTCTCGATGCTGAAAAAGTGATAAAAAGTCCGGGAATTCCCGATACAGTGCCCCTGATCCGGCAATTGATGGAAAAGGGTGTACCGGTTATTTCCGAGATCGAATTTGCGTCGGGCTATACCAGGGCAAAAAAGATCTGCATTACAGGGAGCAACGGGAAAACGACCACCACATTACTGACTTATCATATCCTAAAAAATGCGGGATTGAACGTAGGACTGGCCGGCAATGTGGGAAAAAGTTTTGCATGGCAGGTGGCTTTCCATGATTTCGACTGGTATGTTTTGGAGATCAGCAGTTTTCAACTGGATGGCATGTTCCGCTGCAAAGCCGATATCGCTGTGTTGCTCAACATAACTCCCGACCATCTCGATCGTTACGACGGCGATTTCCAAAAGTATACGAATAGTAAATTCCGGATTCTCCAAAATCAAACTGAAAATGATTATTTCGTCTACTGGGCCGATGATCCGGTAATTGAGAAAGAACTGGCCCGTAGAAAGGTAAAGGCTACTACTGTCCCTTTCGGTGAACATTCTGCCGAACAGAACCCGGGAGCGGGGATCATCGGCAACAAAATAATATTTAATAACGGTAAAAACATTTTTGATATGACACTCGAACAATTAGCATTACAGGGAAAACACAATTCCTACAACTCTATGGCGGCAGGGGTCACCAGCCATTTGATGGATATCAGGAAGGAAACGATCAAGCAAAGCCTTTCTGATTTTCAGAATATTGCCCATCGTCTCGAGTATGTTGCCAGTGTACATGGCATTACTTTTATCAACGATTCCAAAGCGACAAACATCAATTCTACCTGGTATGCCCTGGAGTACATGGAAAAACCTACTGTATGGATCGTCGGAGGAGTGGATAAAGGTAACAACTATGAGCTGCTGAAACCGCTCGTGGCCGAAAAGGTAAAAGCTATTGTTTGCCTCGGCCTTGACAACAGGCATATCCATAAAGCGTTTGAAGACATAGTGAATACCATCATTGATACCGAATCGGCCCGCGAAGCAGTAGCTACTGCTTACTACCTTGCAAAAAAAGGTGACACAGTGCTGCTTTCACCGGCATGTGCCAGTTTCGATCTCTTTGAAAACTACGAGGATCGTGGTAACCAGTTTAAAGCCGCGGTCAACGAATTGTAACCTTTTGAAAATAAGCAAATGACGCTTCTCAATACAAATATTAAAATTAAAGGCGATCAGGTTATCTGGGCAGTGGTTTTTATCCTGACCATCCTCTCTTTCCTTGCCGTGTACAGTTCCACCGGGACATTGGCTTACAAGTATCATGGTGGCAATACCACCTATTACATGTTGAAACACGGCATTATCCTGCTGACCGGATTGCTTCTTATGTATCTGGCACATTTGCTCAAGTACACCTATTATTCCCGTATTTTTCAAATTGCATTTTATATTGCCGTACCGTTATTATTACTGACTTTGATATTCGGGCTTGACCTGAACGAAGCCCGTCGTGCGTTGCCTTTGCCGTTTCATATGAGTTTCGAAACATCTGACCTGGCCAAACTGACACTAATGGTTTACCTTGCCCGTGTTTTGACCAAAAAAGAAGAAGAAATAAAAGACTTTGGGAAAGTCCTGCTTTATCTAATGCTACCGGTGCTTATCGTCTGCGGACTCATTTTTCCGGCCAACCTGTCTACTGCTGCCCTGATATTTGTTTCCAGTTTGGTTTTGATCTATGTGGGAAGGGTGAAGTTTTCTTATATTCTTTCCATTATCGGGTTAAGCGTACTGCTGCTGGGCTTTGCCCTCGGTATATTGTTGATGATGCCTGCCGGTAAACAGGCACGGCTGAACACCTGGAAAATGAGGATAGAACAATTTAAAAAAGGAGATGTACAAGACAATTATCAGGTTGAACAATCTAAGATTGCTATTGCTTCGGGAGGACTTTTCGGAAAAATGCCCGGGAAAAGTACCCAGCGAAATTTTCTTCCACACCCTTATTCCGATTTTATTTTTGCCATCATTGTGGAAGAGTACGGATTGATAGGGGGTACCATTGTCGTATTGCTGTACCTGATCCTGCTGTTTCGAGCGGTGCGCATCGTGACAAAAGTTCCCAATAATTTTGGGGCTTACCTTGCTATGGGGTTGAGTTTTAGCCTGGTATTCCAGGCAATGATAAACATGGGCGTCGCCGTACATTTGTTGCCGGTAACAGGACAACCCCTGCCTTTGGTGAGTATGGGAGGGACCTCCATTTGGTTTACCAGCCTCTCCATAGGTATTTTATTAAGTGTGAGCAAAGAGTTGGAATCTGATAATGCTGAACAAACTGCGTAATGAACGACCAAAAAAAATATAAAATCCTCATGAGCGGTGGAGGGACCGGTGGCCACATTTTTCCGGCTATTGCCATTGCCAACGGTATCAAGGCAAAGCTGGAAAATGTGGACATCCTTTTTGTGGGGGCAAAAGGCCGCATGGAAATGGAGAAAGTACCACAGGCAGGTTTTCCCATCGAAGGTTTGGGAATTAGTGGCATACAACGCAGGCTGACATTGAAAAATTTAGCGTTTCCTTTTAAACTGATGAACAGCCTGATGAAAGCACGTCGCATAGTAAAAAGGTTTCAACCCGATGTGGTGGTGGGTACCGGTGGTTATGCCAGCGGCCCGCTATTAAAAGAGGCTGCCAAAGCCGGTTTCCCCACTCTGATTTTGGAACAAAACTCTTATCCGGGCATTACAAACCGGTGGCTGAGTAAGGTGGTCGATGTGGTTTGTACCGCCTACCAGGGAATGGAAAGATACTTTCCTGTCGAAAAAATTGTTGTGACCGGTAGCCCTATCCGCAAAAATATTTGCGAAATGAATGTGACGGCCCAGGAAGCACGCAAATTTTTCGGACTGGATGAAAACAGGAAAACCCTGTTGATAATTGGTGGCAGTCAGGGAGCATTACGGATTAACGAGGCGGTGGCAAAACATGTGGAAAAGTTATTGGCAACGGGAATGCAGATTATCTGGCAAACCGGAAAATTTTCGTTGGAAATGGCAGAACGATCATTGCTGAATTCCAAATTCAGGCAACGTGTGGTCGTGAAAGATTTTATTTATGAAATGGACAAAGCTTATGCGGCAGCCGATGTGGTGGTTTCACGTGCCGGCGCTATCGCCATGGCTGAAATCATTCAGGTTAACAAGCCGGCAATATTTATTCCGTTGCCTTCTGCTGCCGAAGACCACCAGAAGAAAAATGCTTTGGCCCTTGAAAAAAAAGGAGCAGCCCTTTTGCTGGAAGAGAAAAATGCTGCCCGTGACTTTTTTGATGTGGTAACCGGTTTGATGAAAGATGATGAGAAAAAAGAAACAATAAAAAAGAACCTTCGGCAGTTTGAACATAGCCATACTACCGAAAGGATTGTTGAAGAAGTGATAAAGTTAATGGAACAGAAAAAAAATTGAGAAAATCAAACGACATAATGTATTTTCTGGGTATCGGTGGCATCGGTATGAGTGCGCTGGCACGTTATTTTAAACACCTGGGAATGACGGTTTACGGCTATGATGCCGTCAGTACCCCCTTCACCAGGCAGCTCGAGGCCGAAGGAATGTATATACATTATGTGGATGACGTCGCATTTATTCCGGAAAACGTATCCCGGGTTATCTATACTCCTGCAGTGCCACAAAGTAATGCAGAATTCCGGTATTTTTTGTCGAAAGGAATGATCCCCGAGAAACGGGCTGCTGTTGTTGGTGAATTGAGCCGCGACCTGTTTACCATTGCCATTGCCGGCACACACGGAAAAACCAGTATTACTGCTATGGTATCGCAATTGCTTTATACTGCAGGATATCCCATGGTTGCTTTCATCGGGGGAGTTGCCAAAAATTTCGGTTCTAATCTTGTGGCTGATGAACATCCGCAATACATGATAGTCGAAGCCGACGAATTTGACCGTTCGTTGTTGACTTTGCATCCGGATGTGGCGGTAATAACATCTATGGATGCCGATCATTTGGATGTTTATGGCGATTTGGAGAGTTTACGCCGGACTTTTTTCCGTTTTGTACGACTGCTGCCCGCAAGCGGACTATTGGTTCATCATAAAAGCCTGTCCGGCATTGAAAAAACAGGGAACAACAGATGGACGTACGGGCTGACACCTGATGCAGAACTTTCAGCAGGTAATATTCATTTGGAAGGGGACCGGTATTGTTTTGATGTGTTGCACCACGGGAAGAAACTCATCTCTTTGAAAATGCATGTCCCCGGAAAACATTTTGCAGAAAATGCATTGGCTGCCGTAAGTGTTGGCCTGTATTTAAAGATAAGTCCGACGGTAATAAAAAAAGCACTGGAAAATTTCACAGGCGTTGTCCGGCGTTTCGATTATCGCCTTCATTCGGCCAAAAATATTTTTATTGATGATTATGCACACCATCCCGAAGAGTTACGGGCTACTATTCAGGCTGTGCGCCAACTATATCCCCACAGGGAACTGACCGTTGTTTTTCAGCCTCATTTGTTCAGCCGCACCCGCGATTTTGCTTCTGATTTTGCCCGTGCTCTTGATAAAGCCGACCGATCAATATTGTTGGATATTTATCCTGCCCGAGAGAAAGAGATTCCGGGAGTTACTTCTCATTTGATAGCAGATAAAATGACCATAGAAAAAAAATATGTGATGAGTAAAACAGAACTTCTTGCTTTTTTGAAAAAGGAAAAACCTGCACTGTTGCTTACACTGGGGGCCGGCGATATCGGACTGATGGCGGAAGAAATAGAAAAAATATTGAAAGGTTCATGAAAAAAATTGTATCCATAGTGTTTGTTTCGCTTTTTGCCCTGGGAATTGTGCTGCTGGCCGGATTTGGTTTTATGCAGTATCGAAACCAAAAAGTAAAAAAAATTGTGGTGCATATCCATCGTAACGGATCCCGTGGATTTCTCAACGAAAAAGAAATAAAATCCCTGGTTCAGAAGCATGATACAGTCATAGGGAAAACAGTGAAAGCCATAAATATCAAAAAAATTAAAAAAGATATCAGTGGCAATCCTTACGTGGAAGCTGTGGATGTGTTCCTGAATATCTTTGGAAATCTCCGGGTAAATGTAACGGAAAAAACGCCCATGTTACAGGTTTACAACCTGCAGGACAAAAGTTGTTATATAGACATGAACGGCAATCTGTTTCCGCTGAGTCCTTCTTTTGCCCCGCGCGTGCTTCCGGCCAATGGCTATATCAGGACCCGATTGGTAATGGGTAAAAATATTCGTGATAAAATGTATCGGAAAACAACACTGCCCGAATTATATTTGCTGGCAAAAAAAATATGGAAAAACAAATTGCTGAAAGCAAACACAAGCCAGCTGTTTGTAAATAGCAAAGGCAATATTGATATGGTTCCCGAACTGGGGCGGTATGTGATCCATTTTGGCGACAGTGCCAATATGGATGTTAAACTTGAGAATCTGGAAGCCTTCACGAGGCAGGTTTTTGCCCGTGGAGTCTGTTCAAAATACAGCAGCATTCAATTGGAATATACAAACCAGATAGTTTGTACAAAAAAATAGACTTATGGAAGAAAATGAAATTATTGTCGGACTCGACATAGGAACTACCAAAATTGCCTGTATCGTAGGGCAAAAAGACGAATTTGGAAAAATTAAAATCCTGGGTTATGGTAAAACCGAATCCATAGGTGTAAAACGGGGTGTCGTCATTAATATTGAAGATACGGTAACTTCCATTAAAACTGCGGTGGCACAAGCCGAAGAGAAGTCGAAGGTGGATATCAAATATGTTAATGTGGGTATTGCCGGTCAGCATATAAAAAGTATCCAGCACCGGGGCTCGCTTATCCGCGAAGATGCCGACCAGGAAATTACCAACGAAGAAGTAGAAAAACTCGTTAGCGACATGTATAAGTTAAACATGTCGCCCGGTGAAGAGATCATCGAAGTCATCCCACAGGATTTTATTATCGACGACGAGGATGGTATCCGTCATCCGGTAGGTATGCTTGGCAACAAGCTGGAAGCCAATTTTCATATTATTATCGGGCAGATAGCAGCGGCCAAAAATATTTACAAATGTATTGTAAAAGCCGGGCTGGAAATGGCCGACCTGATCCTGGAACCCATGGCTTCGGCACAGGCTGTTTTGAGCGAAGAGGAAAAAGAAGCCGGGGTAGCGTTGGTAGATATTGGCGGTGGCACCACTGATATTGCTATTTTTCAGGACAGTATTATCCGGCATACGGCCGTTATTCCTTTTGGCGGAGATATTGTTACCGAAGATGTGAAAGAAGGATGCTCTATTATTCGACGGCATGCCGAAGAACTTAAAGTGAAGTTTGGTTCTGCCCTTGCTGACGAAAATAGTGAGAATGAAGTGGTTGCTATTCCGGGCTTGCGTGGCCGGCCCCCAAAAGAAATTACTTTGAAAAACCTCGCTTCCATTATACAGGCCCGCATGGAAGAAATTATCGACCATGTTCATTACGAAGTTAAAACTTCCGGTTTCGAAAAGAAATTAATTGCAGGGATCGTTCTGACCGGAGGTGGCTCACAGTTGCGGCACCTCAACCAGCTTATGGAGTTTAAAACCGGTATCGAAACACGCATTGGTTACCCCAACGAACATTTGGCCAAAGAAGTTCCCGAAGAAATGGCCAGCCCTATGTATGCTACGGGTATCGGTCTGGTAATCGAAGGAATAAAACGGATGGAAAGTGAAATCAGGACTTCACGGAGCAATTTAGACGCCATTACGGACAAACCCAATGCCAAAAAAGATGCAAAAAAAGAAAAAAGCCTGAAAGGAACAAGCCGCTATCTGGAAAAGATCAAAAAATGGTTTGAGGACAACAATTAAATTAACTTTTTAATGTTAAAAACTATCTCTCAACAGATAACAAAAACAGAAACAATCATTTAATTTTAATACGGAAATTATGGAGAGTTATTCGCAGGGGAAAAAAGAAAACAATTTATTTAAAGCCATGGAAAACAAAATACAGTTCAATGCTAAAAAACAACCTTCTATCATAAAAGTTATCGGTGTTGGCGGCGGTGGTGGTAATGCTGTCAATCATATGTTTGCACAGGGTATAGAAGGTGTTGATTTTGTTGTGTGCAATACTGATATGCAAGCGCTGGAAGCCAGTCCTGTGCCTGTGAAAGTTCAACTTGGCAGTACCGGTCTGGGGGCTGGTTCTATTCCGGAAGTAGCTGAAAAAGCGGCCGTCGAATCATTGGATAAGTTAAAAGCAGTGTTGGACACGGAGACACAAATGATTTTTATTACTGCCGGAATGGGCGGTGGTACCGGAACCGGAGCTGCCCCGGTGATTGCCAAATTTGCCCGTGAACAGGGATTGCTTTCTGTCGGTATTGTTACCCTGCCATTTCGCTTTGAGGGACGCCGCAAAATGCTCAAAGCACAACAGGGAATTGCCGAAATGCGCAAATATGTAGATACACTGCTGGTGATCAGCAATGACAAATTGCGTGAACAATATGGTGACCTGGGCCTTGGAAATGCTTTTGCCCGTGCCGATGACGTGCTTACAGTCGCTGCCAAGGGCATCGCCGAACTGATTACTGTCCACGGATATGTAAATGTCGATTTTGAAGATGTGAAAACTGTTATGAAAGACAGTGGGAAAGCCATTATGGGATCGGCTGTTAAATCAGGAGAAGACAGGGCTTATAAGGCTATTGAAGAAGCCATGCGTTCTCCCTTGTTGAATGATAATGATGTTACCGGTGCCCGGAATATCCTGCTGTATATTTCTACCGGTACTGAGGATGATATTACCATGGATGAGATAAGCGTTATTACAGATTATATAGCTGATAAGTGCGGAGATAATGAAACGGATGTGATTTGGGGACGCGGTTTTGATGAATCAATGGGAGACAGCCTTGGTGTAACCATTATTGCCACGGGTTTTGAAAACAAAGAAGTTAAACATAACCTTTTTGAACAACCCCGGACCAATGAAGATACCCCTGAAGAAAAAATTGTTAAAGACAAACTGTTTCATAAGGAAGCAAAACCCGTTATGGAAAATAAACCTGATACTGTATCTGAAAAGAAAGATGTTTCCGGCCTGATTCATAAAAGTGAGTCCCATGAGTTTGTTTCCGAAAGTGACGCGCCTGCTGTCTCCGGGAAAAAGATTGTGCATAAGCTGGATGAAAATCCTGCCGGTGAACACACCGTGCCCGTGAAAGAAAAAATATCTCCCGGTATTTCTTCAGCAACGGATCATCCCGTGTTTAAAAAGATAGTAAAAAACCAACCTTCCGGATTGGAGAAAAAAGAGGAAGTCCTGAAGCCGGATACCGGAAAAGATGAACTGGATGCCAAAATGCACAAAGCTTCGGAGGAAAGAAAAAAGAAACTGGCCGAACTGAGCCAGCTCCGCAATAAATCAATTCCCGAACAGGAAAAAATACCGGCTTATAAAAGGAAACATATTCAGCTTTCCGAACCCAATTATTCTTCCGATTCGCAGGTTTCGCGCTATACCCTTTCCGAGGATGGGAAGAAAAACGCTATCATTAAATCGGATAATTCTTTTTTGCATGATAATGTGGACTGAATAAATCACAAATAACAAAATATAAATCACAAATAAATATCAATTTTTAAAACCTGAAACACAAAATGGTTTGGAATTTTGGGATGGGAGTTTGGGATTTATTTGGTTTTTGTGATTTGAATTTTGAAACTTTTAAAAAATAATTATGGCACTGGAACATTTGATCAATCAGGATATTAAAGAAGCCATGCTGGCCAAAAACCGGCGTAAACTGGAAGCGCTGCGGGCCATCAAAGCGGCTTTGCTACTCGAAAAAACCGGTGGCGGGCTGGGTGATGCCGAAATTCCGAAAACGGTAGAATTGAAGCTTTTGCAAAAACTGGTGAAGCAGCGCCGCGATACTGCTAAAATTTACCGTGAACAGAATCGCCCTGATCTGGCCGAAGAAGAAGAATACCAGGCATCGATCATTGAAAAATATTTGCCCGAGCAAATGTCGGAAGAGGAGATAAAAGCCGTGGTGGAAAAAGTCATTGCCCAAACAGGTGCTTCCACTATGAAAGATATGGGCCGTGTTATGGGTCTTGTTTCCAAACAACTGGCAGGAAAGGCCGACAACAAAACGATTGCCTCGCTGGTAAAACAGCGGCTGTCGTAAAGTTAGATTTTAAAAAAGCTGTCCACAGAAGGCGGGCAGCTTTTTTACAAAAAAAGCCGCCTGATATTTTGGGCGGCTTAAAGATTTTTTACTAAAAACAAGTTTTTTTTAACTTAAAGCAAGACGTTTGAAACCGGTAACGGTCAGTTCTTTGTCATAACCTTGCAGGTATTGTTGAACACTTTTCTTTGATTCCTTAATGAAAGCCTGGTTTAGCAATGTATTTTCCTTAAAGAACTTATTAAGTTTTCCCATGGCTATCTTTTCAATCATGGCTT
>JALUYM010000042.1 GCA_027018745.1 Bacteroidales bacterium
ATTCTCGTTATCGATAAAAGGAAGCAGGTCTTTGATGTACAACAAGCCTTCCACATGATCCAGGTTTTCGGTAAATACCGGGATCCGGGAAAAACCGGAATCGGTAACCACCTGTATCACATCGCGAAAAGGAAGCCCTGTTTCAATGGCCGTAACATCCACACGCGAACGCATTACTTCACTGGTTTCTTTTTCCCCAAAAGTAGCAATCCCCTTCAGGATTTTTTTCTCTTCTTCGGGAGTAGACTCATCCACGGTCATATCAATAGCATCGGACAACTCACTCATATTTACAGGCACATTTTTTTCCACCAGCTTTTTATCGATCACAGAAGTTGAACGAACCAGTATCAAACTCAGGGGTTTAAAAAGTACCATTAAAACAGCAATCACATCAACCATGAGCAGGGAAAAAGCAACCGGTTTTTTATTGGCATATATTTTCGGAAGTATCTCTCCAAAAATCAACAAAAAAGAGGTAACGATCACTATTTGCACCAGAAAAGTCAGTGCCGGGTGACTTTTAAGGTTAAACATTAAAGTAGTGAGATAAGTCGATATCACCACGATCCCTACGTTGATAAAATTGTTGGAAATCAAAATAGTAGCCAATAATACCTTGGGTTTATTACGTAACGCAATGACTTTGCGCCCTCTTTTACCGTGACGTTCCCTCAACCTGTTCCAATCGGCCGGCTGAAATGAAAAAAAAGCTGTTTCCGAACCTGAGATCAACCCTGAGGCAAGCAGCATAAAAAGAAGTACCAGGGTAGTTATTGCCGCTTCGGGCGGAAACCCTTTATAAAATCCGTTGAGCAATACAGACAAAAGGTGAGGGTCAGGATCTAAAGCAATCTCTTCCAAAACAAAGTATTTCGTTCAACAATATGGCGCAAAAGTAAAAAGAATTGTATTACAATATCATCCGCCGGTATTTCGCCATTTAAAAAGGCAGATCATCATCAGGAGCAGAGGTAATATCCGGATTGTCGGAAGCAGCTTCTTGTCCTGTATCCGGAGGCGGGGCAGCAGGGCCTCCGTATGACCCGCTTTCCGTAGTTTTTCTCACCAGAATATTAATTTTATCAGCGATAATCTCAGTAATATAGCGTTCATTTTGTTCTTTATCAGTATATTTCCGGGTTTTGATCTTCCCTTCCACATATACCAGATCGCCTTTGGCAAAAGTCTTATCTGCAAGATAGCGGTAACCGGCTATGTTGTGCCATTCGGTTTGTTCGATCCACTCATTCTTGTCCCTGTCGCGGTAACTTTCTGTCGTAGCCAGCGGAAAACTGACTTTTTTATTTCCATTATCAAAAACGTAAACATCGGGGTCTTTGCCAATGCGCCCGATGAGCATAACTTTGTTTAATCCGGCCATGTTTATTTTTCTTTAACGTGAATAATTTTATTATCCTGTAAATAGCGGGCTGTTATCCGCGGAACAGGAAAGTTTATCAATTGATTTTGTTGAACCAAAGATAAACTATTTTTTGTCTCATTGTTCAAGGGTTCATGTAAAAATACAGGAATAAACCAGGCTGAAACGCTCAAATGGGTAAGCTGCTGCTTGTAAAGGGATGATGGCTTGCCTGCAGAAAAGGGCACAGTCCCGAAAAAACGATTTTTTTCTGCCATGGTCAGGATGTCCATGGGATTTTCCAGGGCAAAGGGCATCTCGATATCGGGAAAAGTATACAAGTTACGCCAAATATCCCTCCTGCTTCTTTTTTTCAAATAAAAAAATGTTTCACCACGGCTTTCAAACCGGATGACAAAATAATAGTAAAACCGTCGTCCTGCCGGGTTCTTTTTCTTTTTTACAGGAAAGTCAGATTGTCTCTCAGATGCCCTTGCCAAACATTGGTCATGAAAAATACAGGTCTGGCAATCGGGGTGATCCGGCAAACATTGCAAAGCACCAAACTCCATGAGCGCCTGGTTAAATCCCGCCGGTGGGGAATCACCCATCAATTTTCGGGCCAGGAGGTTAAATTCTTTTTTCCCGCGACTGGTATGTATGGGCGTTTCCAGGGCAAAAATACGTGAAAGCACACGATAAACATTGCCATCAACCACGGCGCAGGGTTTGTCAAAAGCCATGGAGGCTATGGCAGCAGCAGTATAATCACCAATCCCCGGAAGTGTTTTCAGGGTTTCATAGTCTTCGGGAAAGCGCCCGCCATATTGTCCGGTAATAATCTTCGCTGTTTTCATCAGGTTATCGGCCCGGTTATAATATCCCAGCCCCTGCCACAATTTATACACCTGCCGGGCCGAAGCTCCCGCCAGGGCAAAAATATCGGGGAAAGCTTCCAGAAAATGTTCATAATACACCACTCCCTGCCGCACCCGTGTTTGCTGAAGAATAACTTCCGAAATCCATATCTTGTACGGGTTTTGTGTACCACGCCAGGGCAAAGGCCTTTTGTTTTGCGAGTACCAAAGAAGCAATTTTTCGCTAAAATCTCCGTTCATAAACCGAAATGTACTAAAAAAGAACTTATTAGAATAAAATTTTTAGATTTTTTAATACAATGGATAAATATTCTTCTTATTTTTGTCGACCAAATTAGCAAACTAATTTTAAACATTTTAAAAACATAAAGAAATGACAAAAGCAGAAATCGTAGCAGACATTGCTAACAAAACAGGGATTGAAAAAGTAGCCGTACAGGCCGTAATTGAATCTTTCATGGAAAGTTTGAAAGACACCATGATCAGCGGTGAAAATATTTATCTGAGAGGCTTTGGCAGCTTTATTATCAAAGAAAGAGCAGAAAAAACCGGTCGTAATATCTCAAAAAACACGACAATTGTTATTCCTGCCCACAAGATTCCTGCCTTCAAACCTGCAAAATCGTTTGTTAACGCAGTGAAAAATAACGTAAAATAATTCATTTAAATTTTAATTACTATGCCAAACGGAAAGAAGAGAAAGAGACATAAAATGGCGACACACAAGCGCAAAAAACGTTTGAGGAAGAATAGGCATAAGAAGAAATAAGTTATTTCTTGGTATGAAATAGCCGGCTTTATGCAGGGCATAAGGTCGGCTATTATTTTTTTATCCACACCGTACTCCGGCTTAAATTTTTATCATCCCACCGAATTTAAGTTGAGTGTATTTTTTAAACATATGTAAATCAATATTATAGTGAACAAAGAATTAATTATCGATTCAAATGTTACGGAGGTTAATATTGCATTACTTGAGGATAAACACCTGGTTGAACTTCATAAGGAACAAAACAACAATAACTTTTCTGTAGGCGATGTTTTTTTGGGCAAAGTACACAAGCTTATGCCCGGGCTTAATGCTGCCTTTGTAAAAGTGGGTTACGAAAAAGATGCTTTTCTGCATTACCTGGACCTTGGGCCGCAGATACGCACCATGAACAATTACACCCGCCTTTTACAACAAGGAAGAGGAGATAAAATTTCTTATGCAAAGTTCAAAGCAGAGCCGGATATTGAAAAAAGCGGCAAAATCACCAAAGTGCTCAGCCCCGGGCAGGATATATTGGTTCAAATAGCCAAAGAACCTATTTCCACCAAAGGGCCGCGCGTTTCCACGGAAATTTCTTTCGCGGGAAGATATCTGGTTTTGATACCCTTTTCAAACAAAATTTCCATTTCACAAAAAATTAAAAGCAAAGAAGAACGCGGCAGGCTGAAACGCCTGATACAAAGCATTAAACCGGAAAATTACGGAGTAATTATCCGGACTGTGGCCGAAAATAAAAAAGTGGCCGAATTGGATGCCGATCTGCGCAATCTTGTTGAAAAATGGGAAAAAATATCCGCCAAGTTACCCAACCTCAAGGCACCGCAAAAAGTTCTGAAAGAGCTGGATCGTACCTCTACCATTTTAAGAGACCTCCTGAATGAATCATTCAACAGCATTTATATTAACGATCCGTTATTATATGATGAAATAAAGGCTTATATCCAACAGATCGCGCCTGATAAAAAAGACATTGTAAAACTTTACAAGGGACGCGAGCCCATATTCGAGCATTTCCATGTCGATAAACAAATAAGAAATTCATTTGGTAAAAACGTTACCATAAAAAGTGGTGTTTATCTCATCATAG
>JALUYM010000043.1 GCA_027018745.1 Bacteroidales bacterium
AGATATTACACGCTATTTTATGACTATTCAGGAAGCCTGTAGTTTGGTTCTGGAAGCCGGAGCCATGGGAAAAGGCGATGATATTTTTGTCTTCGACATGGGGAAACCGGTAAAAATTTATGACCTTGCAGTGAAAATGATCCGGTTATACGGTTTCAAACCGGAAGTGGATATTAAAATAAAAGAAACAGGCCTGCGCTCAGGAGAGAAACTTTACGAAGAATTGCTGACCAAAAGCGAAGACCTGTTGCCTACTCCCCATCCCAAAATTATGCGCGCCCGGGTCTCGGGAATGACACGCATGGAAGTTACCCGGTTTATTGAAGAACTTTCTGCCCTCGTCATTGAAGAAGATGAATTCCTTATCGTTAAAAAGATGAAAGAAATAGTGCCTGAATTTGTTAGTAACAATTCTGTTTTTCAGGCCCTGGATAAAAACAAGCCGGGCGGGTGAAACAGAAAAAACTGCCTTCAGGTATTTATCTCATAGTAGAAATCATATTTTATCCCAAAGACAATCCACATGGATAAAAAAATTCGTTTCGGTATTTCCCTGACTTTCCTGATTTTTTTTAGTATACCGGTGTTCTCACAAAGTGCATACCTTTTTCTTAACCAGGATTTTAACCGTCCGCTGCAAAAAGCTTTGTACAGTAACAACATCCGTTTTCACACCTCTATCCGGCCTTATTCTTTCCGTGACATCAATGCAGTGGTCAATTACGATTCTATTCAGTCGCTCCTGCGCATGAAAAAAACCTATGGTAAAAAATGGAAACAAAAAGCCTGGGATAAACTTTTTAATGACAACGTGATTTCCCTTTACAGGAAAAATTTCTCACTGGTGGTGAACCCGTTAATGAATTTTTCTGTCGGACGTGATTTTGTTGAAAATAAAAATGTGTGGGTGAATACACGCGGCCTCGAGTTTAAGGGAAGGATTGGCAAAGCGGTAACTTTTTATACCCGTTTTTATGAAAACCAGGCTACGTTTGTTAACTATATCGACAATTATGTCAGGAAGAATAAAATCGTTCCTGGACAGGGAAGGCTTCAGATTTTAATTAATAGCAGCGGAGAGCATCTTTATCTGAATGGCAGTGGCTATGATTTTAATTCTGCTACAGGTTATTTGTCGGTAGCTGCCGGAAAACATTTTATGTTTCAGCTGGGACAGGGAAAAAATTTCCTCGGCGATGGTTACCGTTCCCTGCTGTTGTCAGACAATTCTTTTGCCAATGCCTACTTTAAAATAGAAGTCAGTTTTTGGCACCTGAAATACCTGGTTTTATATAACCAGTACCTTGATCTCCATGATTTTATTCCCGATATCGGTTATGCACGAAAATATTCTGCTGTTCATTATCTCAGTTGGGCCATATCGAAAAGGGTTAACCTGAGCTTTTTTGATGCTGTTGTTTGGCAGGCCACCGATACTTTGGGCCATTACCGGGGTTTCGACTGGCAATACCTTAACCCGGTTATTTTTTTGCGTCCGGTGGAATTTAGCCTGGGCTCGCCCGACAACGCTTTGCTGGGGTTTAACCTGAGCGTCATTGCAGGAAAACACAACGTCTTTTACGGACAATTGCTCATTGATGAATTTAATCTTCATCATATGTTAAGCGGAAAGGGTTTTTGGGCTAACAAACAGGGTTTTCAGTTAGGCTTCAAAACCTTCGATCCGTTCGGCGTGAAAAATCTCTTTTTTCAGACAGAATATAACTATGTGAAACCATATACTTATTCAGAAGCTGTCGAACGGATTAACTATGGAAATTACAACCAGCCTTTGGCCCATCCTTTTGGCGCTAATTTCTGGGAATCCGTAAATTTCATTCGGTACAGTTATAAACGGTTCTTTTTTAATTATGAATTCCTCTATTCCATCAAAGGGCTGGACCCTCCGGGAAAAAATTACGGGGGAGACATATACAAATCTTACAACACATATGTCCATGCATTTGGTAACCATGTAGGGCAGGGGATCAGGACCCGGCTGCTTTACCAAAAACTGAGTGCTTCCTTTTTGATCAACCCTGCTTACAACCTGAATTTTACCATGGGTGTGGTCTGGCGTAACCTGCATTCCGATGTCACCAATGAAAACACCCATTATTTCTATATCGGCCTCCGCACCTCGCTGAGGAATTTGTATTATGATTTTTAATGTCCCCCGCTGGCGGGGGTAGGGGGTGGAATGTCCCCCTCTGGAGAGCCTGTCCCGAATTTATTTCGGGAGGGCAGGGGGAGGAAAAACCCCAACTCTTCTAAAATAACTAACTTTTCTATGCAACCTGCTTCCAGGTCCAACAATTACCACGACAACAAAAAACTGCAACCTTATGCCAATAAACTTCGGCATAACATGACAAAAGCGGAGGCTTGTTTGTGGAAAGAGTATTGGAGGCTTATGTGGAGGAGTATGAAATAAAGAAAAAATAAATTCCACCCTCTTCCCGGCGCAAATACCCACCGCATTCTCCCGCCGGCGGGAGACAGGTTGCCCCCTTCAAGGGGCAAAATGGTTCTCTTTTGCAGAATATCCCCCTCTGGAGGGGGGTGTGTAAGCTTGTGGGCAGGAAGGGGGAGGAACTTATCCCCCTCTGGAGAGCCTGTCCCGGATTTACTTCGGGAGGGTGCAGAGGGAGGTTGTCCCCCGCTGCCTGCCCGACATGCCTTGGCAGGCGGGGCGGGGTAGGGGGTGGAATTTATTCCGTCTCCCAAAATCTTTATCCTTCATTACCATGCTTCCAACAACTCCCATTCCATCTTCCTCAGCCCTAACTATTTGGAACCGCTTTGCCTCCTCACTGCCTTTCCCGGCACCCTTTTCGTTCAATCCCTCCCTTTTTTATTTTTACCAAAAATATTTCCGGTGGAAACCGTATTATTTTATTGTTTATCAAAGAGATGAAATAGCAGGCCTTTTTCCCGTTGTTTTTACTAAAAAAGCACTGGTCAGTCTGCCCCATTTCTCCTATGGCGGGGTGCTGGAAAAAGAAAAGGGGCTGTTCAACAAGGCTGACCTGATAAAGAAGGTGTTTTCGTTTGTCGGGCAAAAAAATGTTTTGCCCGGTTTTTACAGGATAGGCCTTCCGGAAATCAATCACCTTTCCCCGGAAAAACCAAGAAACCTTTTGATTCGTTCCTTTGGCGACCCACGCGACAGCCGTTTTGTCAAATCGGAGAAAGTGACCTTTTGGATGACATTAAAAGACGAAAAGGTTTTGTACAATTCCCTCGGCTCTAACTTGCGGCGGAAAATAAACAGGGCTTCCCGGTCGGGGTTTGCATTAAAAACGGGGGGAGTGGAATTGCTCAACGACTTTTACGGTATTTACCGCAAAAACATTGCCATGCTCCGGTCGTTGCCTTACGGTAAAAGTTTTTTTAAAGACCTGTTTGCTACCTGGCGCTACGGCGACCTGAAATTTTTTGTCGTTTATTACAAAAACGAGCCGGCAGGTGCAGCTTTGTTGGCTTCCTATAATGGTTTTTATGAAAATGTCTTTTTTGCAACGCTTCGCGAAGCACGTCCGTTGTACATTTCCGACTGGCTGCACTGGCAAATGGTACAATATGTCTTTTCAAAAGACAAAAAGAAAGGCCCAAACCACAAAAGCCCGGTTTATTCTTTTGGCCGGAGCACGGAATACTCATCAGTACATGTTTACAAATCTCATTGGCCTGTAACCATAATCCCGCTTTTTGTTTATTCCGATTTGAAGGATATAAAACAGAATAAATTGATTACTAACCTTTGGAAGGCTTTGTCGCCATTGGTTGCAGGAAACCTTGGCCCGAAACTCATCCGGCACATTTATTAATAGCTCCTGTGAAAAACAAACCCGAAGAAATAAATATCCTGACCTTTGACATAGAAGACTGGTTTCATACCCATCAATACCGGCATCAGTATAACGCCCGTGTGTGGGATAAACTGCCCTCAAAAGTCGAAGATAATACAGACCGTATTTTGGATATGCTGGAAAAACAGGGGCGGAAAGCTACTTTTTTTGTCCTCGGATGGGTTGCCCGTCGCCATGCGCCGCTGATCAGAAAAATTTATTCCAAAGGTCAT
>JALUYM010000044.1 GCA_027018745.1 Bacteroidales bacterium
AGTCCGTACCAGCGCATGGTAAAACCGCCAATAACAGGAACGGAGTTTGAAATATGAAAAATATCGGGATTAACGTTCCATACAATGTAATTTGGCAACATGATATTTTATTTTCTGCAAAAGTAAGAAAATAGGTTGGTGCAGAATTAAAAAAAACCAGACAATACTTTATTGTCCGGCTTGTGGTTTTAATTTTCTGAATGTTATGATTCCTTTTCTGTTTTGCCAGTTACTCTGGTTTTTTGCCGGCATTATTTTGTTATGGAAAGCAGGCATACACGAAAAAGAAACCGGTTTACGGGCATGTTGTTTTTTTTTAAAGGATAACCTCAAAAATGCTCAAACGAATTCTTTTTTTAATTGTAATACCCAATTTTTAATGCGTTCATCGGTTTTGTCCGGTTGGTTGTTTTCGTCCAATACCAATCCCACAAATTTTCCGTTTTTTTCGGCAAGGGAAAAATAATATTGATAACCCTCCAACGGCCATTCACCAATGACCACTGACTTGTCAGGTAAACGGCAGTATAATGTACCCAGTCCGTCTACAAAACTTTCCGGATATTTTATCTGATCGCCAAGGCCGAAAAGTGCAACTTTTTTTCCTGAAAAATCAAGAGTTTCCACTTTAAATATCCAACGTTCCCAATCATCCTGCATTTCTCCGATACCCCATGCCGAAGTCCCGAAAATCAGGTTGTCATATTGCTGCAAAGCCTCTTGTGACACATCTTTGACGTTGTACAAGTCTACCTTGTGCCTTCCGAAAGCAGATTTTATTTTTTGGGCTGCTTTTTCTGTCATGCCGGAAGTGGATCCGTAGAAAAGTCCGATAGGTTTCATCCAATTTAGATTTAATATAAATAAAAGGCAAAAATAGAACTTTTCGTTATGCAAATAAAATTTTTCGAAAGAAAATTGGTTCCCCGGGAAAAAGGGCCAGGCAGCCTTTCACGGAAACAAGTGGCACTTCTGTTCTTCAAAGAAATTGATTTGGGGACTTTACAAGGAAATGTAAGGTTTTTGGTTTCATACTTCTTCCTTCTCAAAATTCTTTGGCTGTCGATTTATTTTGCCAAAAGCCGCTTGCAATAGTCTCAATCTTTATCTTTTATTTCGTCCATTTGTATCAGGTGGTTCAGCAGTGCATAAACAATCAGTCCCGGTACTGTTTTGATACCTAATTTCTTGTTGATATTTTTCCGGTGGGTGTTCACAGTGTGAATGCTGATAAAGAGTTTGTCGGCAATTTCCTGATGGGTTAGCCCGAGGGCGATATTTTTTAAAATAACTATTTCCCTTTTACTGAGTTCTTTGTGGTTGTTTTCATTGGGTCCGGCAGAAGTCATTATCTCCCGTAATTTTTTCTCCAGTACTGATTTGTTTTCTTCCATAAAAAGAACGGTCGAAAAATCGGAGGAAACCCTGTCTTTTTCATTTTTTCGGACGATGGCTATGAGGTTGGTGTTTTGATGTGCATAAATTTTGTGTGGTAAGGAGGCGTTTTCGGCAGAGAGTGAATCAGGGTGTATGATCAGAACATCGGGTTTGTGTTTTAAAACAATGTCTGTCAAACGGGGTTCTTCGCCTGTATAGGATTTCAGGTGCATAAGGCCGGGAACTTCCTGTATGAGCTCTTCTGTTCCGGCCTGAAGGAGATAATATTTAACAATTATGATAACATGCTTCATACCGGCAGTTTATTCTTTTTTGTTTTTCAGGGCTTTTTCCATGGCTTTTACTTTCGGAACTAAAATCAGGTCTTCAATACGGGCATGTTCGTTGAGTTCTTTATCCAGTGTGAACAGTTCGCGAAGAAGCCGGTAACCAGGTTTGTCATCTTTTGGTTCAGGCAGGTATTTAATGATAATGTTTTTCAGGTCAAAAAGTTTTTCTTCCACATTTTCATGCTGGGTTTCATAGTCTGAAATGGAAAAATTATTGACACGGACAAACGGATTTTTGTCAGGGTTTCTTTCTGCTTGCGCCTTTTCCAATGCCAGGACATAGGGATAAATAGTTTCTTCCTCGTACTGTATGTGTTTTTTAAGCTCTTTTGAATAGCCTGTAAAGAAATTGCTGAGAAGCCCTATTGTTGTTTTATCCAAGGCATATTCTGTCGCCATTTTATTGATCAGGCCGGCTATTTCAGGAATTTTATCATCAAGAAAATAGTGATGTGCTTTTTGTAAATAATCAATCAGTAATGCGGCAGGAAAGTTCCGGAGTTGCTTTTGGGGAAAATAATGGGCATCATGAAAAGCATTCAGTATGGTGACAAAAAAGTCGATATTGATTTTGTGTTTCCGGCAAATCTCGGCTATGTTGTCGTTGCCAAACCCCAAATGAATGCCAAACCTGTTTATGATGGGTACCAGCGTATGATCATGGTGAATAACCTCGGCCAGTTTCATGTTTTTTTGAATAAGCATGGCAACCTGATTTAAAATTGATGGGCCAAAGATAAGCATTTGGCAGGGAAGGGGACTCAACTGATTTTTTCCAGCAGGGCTTTGATCCGTTTTTTCAAAAGTCCATAATCGTTGGTAAGGTGCCATCCGTTGTATTTTTCAGATGCTTTCAGTGCTTTTTCAAGTGAGAATTCCTTTTGGTTACAAGAATAATAAATCCCCTCGCTTTTAAATTTTTTTGCCAGATATTCCTGTTCGGGTTGCCCCGGAGTAGGCACAAAAATTGCTTTTTTTCCCAAGGTTACCAAATCCATTATGCTGCTGTAGCCGGAACGGCAAATAACTGTTTTGGCCGATTGCAACAATGAAAGCATTTCTTTGTCTTCAGCATGAGAGCGTACCTCCACGAGGTGTTGTGCCTTTTTTTCAGCGGCATCCGGTTTTCCCGAAAGGATAATTGTTTTTAAACCACTGTACATCAATTGTTTTATCAAAATATTTTCAAAAATTGTCCGTTGTGGTTCGGGGCCTGAAAGCAGGCATAAAACATCTATGTCTTTTTTTGTGGTTTCTTTGGAAATTTTTCCTTCGAAACGGCTGAGCGGTCCGATAAAAAAGTTGTTTTCCAGCGGCATTTTTAACACATGGGAAAGTTTTCCCGAAAGATTGGGTTCGCCTTTAAAATCGGGGATCCACAATTCGTCATGTTTAATAATAAAATTGTTGATCATTTTCCTGACTACCGGCCTTCCCGAAGAAAATATGCCTGTTAGTAAAATATTTAACTGATGGGTCATAAAAACGGTGGGTACCCTTCCTGACCATAACTCGTAACGGTTATCAGATATCACAGCATCAATGTGCCGGTTTGCAATAAGTTTTTCCAACAATTCGTGTGCCCTGGCTGCTTCTTTCATCATTTTTGGGATTGATGCAGCCATTTTAACGGAAAGGGATCCTTTCTTTTGATATTCAGGTTCAAATCCGGGGATTCTTATCCAATCCAAATCCGGAAACCGTTGGCGAAGAAAAGCCAATGGTTTGTTGTCTGCCCCCAAAACGGGTTCTGCCCCCATCTTTTGTAGCAATTCTATTATGGGAACTATCCTTGTTGCATGTCCCAGTCCCCAGTCCATGGGGCAAACCAATATGCGCTTTTTCCCTGACATTTTTCGATACAAAGGTATGGAAAGCTTTAGAACAATCAGTTTAAATGCTTTACAGGCATGGGGGCTTCGTTAATTAGTAGTTTTGCAAAGTTACGTGAACAAATTGGTAGTATTTTTAGTAATTTTGTTTTTCTAATTCAAAAAGGAAAGGGAAAAAGATGAAAAGGACTTTTATAAACAGAGGAATGTTGTGGCTGATGATGTTGCTGGTTTCAATATCTTTCACCATACAGGCGCAAAATAAACCCGGTTCAGTAGAGCTTCCGGGCAAATACAAAAATTATACTCTGTTGCCCAATGGCTGGAGGCTGACCCCGGCAGGGAAGCAGGTACCTATTGGGGAGTTACCGTTAAATATGGTAGTTACCAAAAACCAACGTTATGCCATTACCTCCAACAGCGGAATGGGCATTAACTCGTTATCTGTGGTGGATGTAAAAACGTTGAAAGAGGTACAGCGGTATGTGTTAAGTAATACATGGGTTGGCCTTGTTTTCGGGCCGAAAGACAAGCTTCTGTATGTTTCCGGCGGGAACAACAATGCTGTTTATGTTTTTCACTTTAAAAAAGGACATCTTACACCAGCCGATACACTGGTGATAGGGCATAAATTTCCGAAAGGCAAAATATCGCTTACGGGCCTGGCTTTAAACAACAGGAAAAACCAATTACTGGCGGTATCACAAAAAAGCAATATGCTTTATGTGGTGGACCTGAAGAGTAAAAAAGTGGTAAAAAGAGTGCCAATGCCTGGTAAGTGTTACGATATTGTTACCAATCATGCCCAAACCGATGCTTTTGTTTCTATTTGGGGGAAAGCCATGGTTGTAGAAGTCAATATGAATACATATGCCATTACGCGACGTTACAAAACGGGCGACCATCCCAACGACATGATCATAAGTCCCAATGACAATCGCCTTTATGTTGCCAATGCCAACAACAACAGTGCTACCATTATCGACCTGAAACACAATAAGGTCAGTGAAACCATTCAGACGTCGCTGATTCCCAACATGCCTTATGGCAGCACCCCTGATGCGTTGGCATTGTCGCCAAATGGTGACAGGCTCCTCATTGCCAATGCCGATAACAATTATCTTGCTGTTTTCAATGTGGAAAAACCCGAACATGCCCGTAATCTTGGATTTATTCCGGTGGGTTGGTATCCGACAGCCGTACAATATTTAAAGTCAGGGAAGATTTTGGTTGCCAATGGCAAGGGAATATCTTCAAGGGCCAATCCTGACGGACCGGTTCCCAACAAAAGAAGGCCTAAAAACTGGATGGAAAACTATACGGGAACCATGTTTAAGGGGACACTTTCTGTCATAGAATTTCCGCAAAGCAAAGAACTGGCAAAAATGAGCAAAGAAGTTTATGATAATACGCCTTTTATTAAAAAAGTAAAAGAGGAAAGTGACCAGAACATTATACCGCAAAAGCCCAATGGTATCGGGAGCCGGCAAATTAAGCATGTTTTTTATATTATTCGGGAAAACCGGTCTTATGACCAGGTTTTGGGAGACATGGCCGAAGGGAATGGTGATCCTGCCTTGTGTTTGTTTGGCCGGAAAGTAACGCCCAATGCGCATAAGCTGGCAGCTATTTACACATTATACGATAATTTTTACGTGGATGCCGAGGTCAGTGCCGACGGGCATAACTGGTCAACGGCGGCTTATGCCACGGATTATGTGGAAAAACTTTGGCCTGTAAATTATGGACGCCGGGGTGCATCTTACGACTTTGAAGGCGGTGTCCCTGCTGCTGCGCCTTCTTCGGGATATATTTGGAACGATGTGCTTTCGCATGGTAAAACATTCCGTAATTATGGGGAGTTTATGCATTTCGATCGTTCACTGAAAGGGCCGTATCGTCCAAATGATTCCATCTTAGTTCCTTATACGTGTAAATTTTATCCGGGCTTTAACCTCTCTTTTCCCGACGTGAGGCGTTATAAGATATGGGCACATGATTTCGATAGTTTGGTGGCCATAGGGAAAGTCCCCCAGTTTAATCTCATCAGGTTACCCAATGACCATTGTCGCGGTACACGTCCCGGTAGTTATACCCCGACGGCTTATGTGGCACGGAACGACTATGCTTTGGGGTTGATTGTGGATAAAATCTCTCACAGTCCTATTTGGAAAAGCAGTATTATTTTTGTTGTGGAAGACGATGCACAAAACGGTCCCGATCATGTGGATGCCCACCGGTCTGTCTTGTTGGTTATCGGGCCTTACGTAAAACGACATTTTGTGGACCATACCATGTATTCCACTTCAGGGGTATTGAAAACCATGGAATTGATCCTCGGCCTGCCCCCAATGACACAATATGACCTGGCAGCCCATCCCATATTGCACTCCATTACCGATACGGCTGATTTGCAGAGTTATGTGGCCATCAAGCCCAAAGTGAACATGAATGCAAAAAACACCTGGCATTCATATGGTGCCAGGCTTTCGATGAAACTGAATTTTTCGCATGCCGATGCTATTCCCGATGGGGAGTATAACAAAATTATCTGGAAATCAGTGAAAGGGGCCAATTCGGTTGTGCCGGCACCTGTTCACAGTGCCTTTGTCAATGTGAAAGCTGCACCGGATGATGATGGCGATGATTAATTTGTTTTAATCATGTAATGGCAGTGTGTGTATTGCATGAATGTAGGAAGTCATAGGGGTAAGAGTGGATTTAAAGTATCTTTGGTAAAAAACGTTTGCCCCTGTCAAATATTTCATTTTGAAAGGCAGAAATCGTCATGTTTTCTCAAAAAAAGCCCGTACATGATTTTGTACGGGCTTGCGCAACTTTATACAGCGGAAAAAGATTTTCTTATATTCTGTTTTGATGAATCAGAACAAAAACCACAACTGAAGGTAAATAGCATTATTGTCTGAAGCATTGCGTCCAGATCCGTCATAATTGGTTTTGGCTCCGTCAAATTTGTTATAGGCAGTGTATTGTAAAGAGATTTTGGTGTTTTTCCATGGTAAATAATCAAACTGGGCAATTATTCCGTTACTGTTTGGAATATTGGCCGGGCCATACAAAACATTATCTTCTGTACCGGTAGTGTTAAAATATCCCATTGTAAAGTTTATTCCTGTGTTTAAAAATAAACTTCCGTCAATTTTGAATGCATTGAGCCGGTTGGAAAGATTCTGGCTGTTGGTTGAAGCATAAGTAGCATTCAATGTTTGCTTTTCATTGACGTATGAAGTGTGCAAGGTAAACTGTCCTTTTTTGAACATGAATTCATATTGCAAATCGAACCCCAGGTCTGTATAGTTATCTGTCATACCGGTTACCCCTGAAGGGTATGTTTTTACAGATATACCAAAAGTACCCGCTTCAACATAAGATTTTGCCCACTGGTGCTGGATAGCAGCCCTCCAATATGGTGCAATTCCTTTTACAACACCTGTTGCAGTGGCATCGGGAGGCATGTTAATTCCTAATTGTGCTGTTCCGTAGCCGGTAAACTCAAAGTAAAACAGATGGTTGATTAATCCGTAGCCGCCAAGTCCGGCCACCATACCTCCCAGGTTGTCAATAATAGGACTTGCGGCAGGAGTGGGGGCTACCCCCGATGAAGTATAGGGAAATCCCCATGCCGGGGTTGTATTCCAAATATCCTGGACAGTGGGATTATTATTAAGCGTAAATCCATAAGTAAAAGGAATTTTCCCTTTTGATCTGTTGGCATAGCGAATATCTGTATTGTCCATTCCGAACGTACCAGAAGCATCCAGGGTTACCTGGATAAATGACCCCATGTGAGGGGTTATCTGTCCGCCATAAAACAAACTCAATTGTTGTGGAAACTCGATATTATTGTTCTGTGTTCCGGGAATGGTTTTGTTAACATGGGTAAAACCTGTTTGAAACATAGCTGAAAGAGAAGAAATTCTTAACAGTTTAAGGACTTTTCTTTCCCCACCCTTCTTATTTTTGCGGGTTTGGTTAATCGTTTTGATCCCGGTAAGCGTATATCCATTCAATTTGAATTGCCGGCCAAAGGAATTTAATTCGGGGAATATGGTATGGCAGGCGGAACATGACAAACCCGTTTGCCGGGCATAGCTCGGGATAGCCATGGCGTTTCCCGAACTGGATATCAAGAAAAGAAAGAAGACGAAACCTCCTATTACAGAAATCAGGCCTTTCTTTAGAAAGAACTTTTTAATACGATTCTTTTCTACTAAAAATAATTTTCTTTTCATAACTTAAAGAATTTGTTATTATTAAAATTAAGGTCTCTTTTACGGTTGCATTTTTACAAAAACAGTTACCCGTGTTTTCCACGTCTGAATTAAACTTCACAAATATATTTTGGTACATACGCTTAAAATGTGATATGTATCACATTGAACCTTCGCCCTGTTTTTTCTTTACAGATAAAATATTATGAAACAGTAATATACATGTTTATAAAGAAGGTTTCCAAATTATTATGTTCTATTATTTGTTATGATTTGAATTGCGTTTTTGTTTTTTGGTTATTATTGTATCCTTATGGGAAGAATGAAAGCTTTATTGTTTTTTACCGCCTTGTTGGGTATGATCACATTGGGATCGTGTAATAAAACCAATCTCAATCCCAACGATCCTCATGCTGTTATCAGAATTGATATTGATCCCAACTCCACATTTTACCAAGGGTTGAATGCAGTAGGGGGATGGATATATGTTAATAATGGAGACCAGGGTGCTTATATCGGACCGGGTTCGCGAGGAGTGATTATCTATCGTGAAAGCCAAAATGAATTTAAGGCTTACGACCGTCTTCCCCCAAACCATCCCAACCAGTGTTGCAATAACGGCCATTGCACACAATTGGTTGTCGGGAAATATTACCCGTTTGTAAAAGATGAGTGTACGGGAGATTTGTACCAGTTGCTGGATGGCTCGTTGTTTAAAGGTATCGGGAAGTATCCTTTGATCCAGTATCATGCGGTATATGATGGTAATATGTTGCATGTTTTTAACTGAACAAATGAGAATGTCATTTGCCGGTTTTTGCCGGTTAATTTGCCAACATAATTTTAATTTCCTGGTTCTATAAAATTAAAAGTTTCAGGTATTTGTGAAAAATTATTATCTTTGACAGGTGTAATTTATTCCAAAAATTAAGATTATGAAAAAGCTATTATTAACCTTGGCTATTGCCATGTCTTCAGTGAGTGTATTTGCTCAAACGCGTTTATATGTTAATCCCGAGTTTAACCAAATTACAAGAAACCATCGGGTCATTGCGGTTTTGCCATTTCAGGTTTCTTTACAATTGCGGCCAAAGCAAATGCGTGAAATTACGCCTTCTCAATTAAAAGAAATGGAATATTCGGAAGGAAAAGATGTGCAGACAGCTATGTTTTCCTGGTTTTTGGCCCGGTCGAAGAAAGGAAAACTGAAAGTTCAGGTTCAGGATCCTATGACAACCAATGCCCTGCTTAAGAAAAATGGGATATCTGTTAAAAATGTATTGAACTATTCGCCAAAGGATTTGGCACATCTCCTCGGTGTAGATGCTGTCGTTATGGGGACACTTACCACGAACAAACCAATGTCTACCGGTGCTACCATCGCGTTAGGGGTTTTAACCGGAATTTATGGTATTACCAATAAGGCTACAATGAATTTGTTCATTTATAATGGTACAGATGGGGTTGTCCTGGTGAATTATCATAAAACTGTCGCCGGTTCTTTAGGAAGCAGTATTGACAGTATGGTAAACATTCTTATGAGAAAAGCATCAAGGAGGATCCCTTATTTCAAAAAATAGGAATTGAGCTTAATTGAACATTTTGCCATTATTATCCAAGCCGTGAGGCAGCACATCCGGGATTATCCGCATTTGGAATAACCGCAGGCACTGCATGTCAGGCAACCATCCTGATAAACAAGGGCTTCTTCGCCACATTCGGGACAGATTTTTCCTTTAATTTTTTCATTGTCCTGAATATAACGTTTTAATGCCCTGACCACCCCGTTTTTCCAGGTATTGATATTGTCTTCTTCCACATTGAGGTTCCCCACCAGGTTTACAACATAAGCCAATGGCATACCGTGGCGAAGAAGGCCGGAGATCAGACGGGCATAATTCCAGTAGGTTCTGTCAAAGGAACGCGAAAGCCCTTCCACTGTAATTTTGTATCCTTGTTTATCCTCAAACTGAAAATCGTAACGTGAATGTTCACCTTTCACCTTGTTTTTGATAACCCATCCTTTTTCAATGGCAGGTGGCAGGTAGAAGTCATCGGCTTTCCCGGTAAAAATCTCATAAGGGCGTCCATCGAGGATTCCTACAACGGCAACCCATTTTTCGTAATTATTCTGGAAACGCAGCACATCGGCAGCTAAAATTTTAGGACGGGGAGGGGCGCTTGTTTCCTTGAAAACATTTTCTTTTTTCTTGTCGTTACTGACGAGCACTCCGGCACGGGAACCTTCGCGGTAAATCGTCATTCCTTTGCATCCGCTTTCCCAGGCAGTCATGTAAATGTCGCTTACCATTTCTTCGGGGATGTTTTCAGGAATGTTCACTGTAACGCTAATGGAGTGATCGACCCATTTTTGGATCCTTCCCTGCATTTTCACTTTGTTTACCCAGTCGATATCAGCCGAAGTGGCTTTGTAATAAGGGGATTTTTTAATGATTTCCTGCAGTTGTTCATCCGGAAGTTCCTTCACTTCTTCTACATTGTAACCTTGAATTTTTAACCAGGTTTCAAATTTTGGATGGAAAACATTGTATTCTTCCCACGCATCGCCCATTTCATCTACAAAACTAACAGTTACATTCTGGTCGCTCGGGTTTACTTTGCGCCGGCGTTTATAAGAAACCATAAAGACAGGTTCGATGCCCGATGTGGTTTGGGTACAAATACTTACACTGCCGGTGGGGGCAATAGTGAGCATAGAAATGTTCCGTCGTCCTGTATGGATCATTTTTTCATACAGGTTGGGGGCATTCTCTTTTATTCGCAAAATAAAGGGATTGTTCTTTTCCCGTTCGGGGTCATAAAGGGGAAAACTTCCACGTTCTTCTGCCAGTTTAACGGAACTGCTGTAAACTTCCAGTGCCAGTAATCGGTGGACCTGTACCGAAAAATTAATGGCATCTTCCGTTCCATAACGGAACCCGAGAGCAGCCAGCATATCTCCTTCTGCAGTGATGCCGATACCTGTCCGGCGGCCTTGCAATGATTTCTCACGAATCTTTTCCCAAAGCCTGCGTTCGGTATACTTTATTTCTTCCGATTCCGGATCAGCATTAATCTTAGCCAAAATGGCATCAATTTTTTCCACTTCCAGGTCCACAATATCATCCATCATACGATGGGCGATGTGAACATGTTTACTAAACAAATCCCCGTTGAAATAGGCTTTTTCCGTAAATGGATTTTCCACATAGCTGTATAGATTGATAGCCAGCAAACGGCACGAATCATAAGGACAAAGGGGTATTTCGCCGCAGGGATTGGTTGAAACCGTCCGGAACCCCTCGTCGGCATAGCAGTCGGCAATAGATTCACGAATAACCGTGTCCCAGAACAGGATACCCGGTTCGGCAGAGGCCCAGGCATTATGAACGATCTTGTGCCACAGTTTCCGGGCATCAATTTCTTTTTTGACCTTTGGTTCGGCAGCATCGACAGGGTATTGTTGAATATAAGAAGTACCGTTTTTTACGGCCTGCATAAATTCGTCATCCAGCTTGATGGAAATATTGGCACCGGTTACTTTTCCCTGTTCCATTTTAGCGTCAATAAAATTCTCTGCATCAGGGTGCTTGATACCGATACTCAACATAAGTGCACCCCGTCTTCCATCCTGGGCCACTTCGCGGGTGGAATTAGAGTAACGTTCCATAAAAGGCACTACTCCCGTGGAGGTAAGTGCTGTGTTTTTTACCGGGCTGCCCTTGGGCCGGATGTGTGTCAGGTCATGCCCGACACCGCCTCGGCGTTTCATAAGCTGTACCTGTTCCTGGTCTATTTTCATGATCCCTCCGTAGGAGTCCGAACTTCCTTCGTTACCAATAACAAAACAATTGGATAAGGATGAGACCTGGTGTTTGTTGCCGATACCGGCCATAGGGCTGCCGGCGGGAATGATGTATTTGAATTTGCGCAACACCTGGTATATTTCGTCTTCCGTTAAGGGATGAGGATAGTTTTGTTCTATTCGGGCAATTTCACGGGCAATACGCCTATGCATTTCATCGGGTGTTTTTTCAAAAATATTTCCATAACTGTCTTTCAGGGCGTATTTGTTGGCCCAAACGCCTGCAGCTAAGCTGTCTCCTTCAAAATATTCAGTGGAAGCTGCTAAAATGTCATCAAATGAATAAGGTGTATGTCGGATTTGTTCTTCTTTTTGTATAATATTTTCTGCTTCGGCAGATCTTTTCAAATCCAATTTGGCCACCATTAAATTAAGTTTTTTTTCTCCGGCAATTTCATTCTTTTTTCGCTCTTCAAGTACCTTGTCATAAAACCCTTTTTCCTGTTCCGTTTCCTTTGTTTTTAATGATGAACCTTCACCAGATTCATTTTCAAACTTAAAGAGTAAGTTGTTTTCCATAATGTTACAAGTACTATATTAAATATGCTATAACTTATTTATATTCAAAAGTATAAACCCAAGAAGGGATTTCCATGAAACTTGTGCAATGTACAATACAAATTCAAATGATGGGTGAATAATTTATTAACATCGCATCGTGAATAAAAAATAAGAATCAGTAGCTTAATTATTTAGCAAGAGATAACCCTGTGAATAAGAGAAAAATTTTTTTTTGGCACAATTTTATATACAAAAGATGATTTTAGCCTGATCATTTGGTGAAAAACAGCTTAAAGGCAATAGCGGCAAGGATAACAGCCAAAACTTTTCTCAGAAGAATTTGCAGTATGTGCAAAGTTAATTTATGGCAAAAATATCCGCTGAAGAGAACTGCTGTCAAAATTTATTGAAGAATCACAGTCAGGATATGTTCTTGAAATACGAATGGCCCTAAGCTTTGTCCAAATGGACATCCATTTGCGGAAAAGGAATACTCAGGCCAAATTTATCGGCATTTTTATAAAATTTTTCGTTCATGTCAAAATAAACGTCCCAATAATCAGCAGCATTTACCCATGCCCTTGTGGTAAGGTTTACTGAATTATCGGCCAGTTCTCCCAAAGCCACAAAAGGTTTGGGATCTTTCAGAATGCGTTTGTCATCATTCATCATATCCAAGAGCATCTTTTTTGCTGTATCATAATTATTACCATATGCAATGCCGAAGGTCCAGTCTACCCTGCGTTTTGGCTGGGCGCTGAAATTAGTCATTGAGCCGTTGGACAAGGGGCCGTTGGGGATAAAAATAGTTTTGTTGTCAACAGTGGTCAAAACAGTAACAAAAATCCGTATTTCTTTGACGATGCCCGAGAACCCTTGTGCTGTAATAAAGTCACCTACTTTGAACGGTTTGAAGATAAGGATTATGACCCCTCCGGCAAAGTTTTGCAGCGTACCTGATAATGCCATGCCGACAGCCAGGCCTGCTGCACCGAGCAAAGCGATGAAAGAGGTCATTTTAATGCCCATCATGCTCATGACACTGATAATGAGCAGTACTTTCAGGACAATGTCGATCAGACTTTTCAGGAAAGACCGCAGGGAAGCATCAATTTTGCTTTTTTCCATGAGCCTTTGGCTGTTTCGTACGATCATTTTTACTATCCAAAGTCCTATAACAAGTACGACAATAGCACCGAGGAGCCTTAATCCATATTCAGAAATGTAACCCGAAAGCATTTTGATAAGTACAGAGGCATGTTCGCCCAGCGATCCTAAGTATTCCATAATGTTGTTTTGTAATATTTTAAAAATGCAATATTAAAGAAAAATTCCTTTAACACCTTAATGTTCTAAGCTTGTTTGAAAACGAAAGTGCAGGCGCTTTATTTGAAAAAACGCCTGCACAGAAAGTTTTTGGATTAAATTTTATTGTTCATCTACTATTTCCCATTGTTGTGAAAAGGAGAAAGGTTCATTCCTTCCGCTGCTTTTTTGTAAGCTGCCCATTGATGCGTAAAGAAATTGTCAATACGTTGCAGGGTATTATCAATGATTTCTTTTGATTGTTGCAGTTTCATTTTTTGTGTAGCATCCAGCGGTTCTTTTTCAAATATAATGCCGTAAGCGCCCTGCAATTTAGACATGACAAGTTTTGGATTGTCGTATAATCCCTGAACATTCTTCGGCGGGAAGATAGCATTGCGTATGGCTTCTATGGAATCGCCCGTGACTTTGCACAGTTTTTTGAAGGCTTCATACTTCGGGCCTTTCTTGACGGGCAGCAATTTATTTACTTCCTGCATGGTTTTTTTGCTTTGTCTCAGCCGGTCGATGGCTTCGGCAAGTTTCTGCAATTTTTTCAATACAGGTTGTACCATGGCATAGTTTGCTTTCATGCCTTCCACTGAAATTTTCTGCCTCGGGTCCGGTTTAACGGTCAGCATGGTCGAGTCGGAATGTCCCTGATAAGAATAAACTATTTTATAAGTTCCGGGGATAACGTAACCACCCCCGCCTATTTCGGCTGCATTTTTTTTCGGTTTCGGGCTGCCCGGGAACCGATAGCCTTTTCGGTCGAGGCGCCAGTTAATCCGGTTAATTCCCGTTTTGGGAACAACGGACAATGTCCGGACAACTTTGCCATTCTTATTTTCAATTTTTATAATTACTTTTTTGGACATTGGTATATTTGACTTGGCATGCATGCTGCCGGCATGTTGCATATGTCCGGCATTTCCTTTTTTAACCGGAGTTGTTTTTTTGGCCCCTTGTTTCACGGAAAAAGTGAGCATGGCCCCCATGGGTTTGTTTTGTCCGTGAAAATAGCTGGAACCGCCGGCAAACACTCCTGGTTCACCTTTCCAGCTAACTTCATAAGCCACCGGCGGGGTGAAAGCATGAATGGGTTCATCGAGCAGTTTAACACCTTTGGCAGCCAGTGCCCGTAATGGACGAATATCATCTAAAATATAAATGGAACGGCCGAATGTTGCTACCACCAGGTCAGCTTCGCGACGTTGGAGGACTATGTCGCGCGTGTCGACACCTGCCGGAAAATGGTTTGTCCAGTGTGTCCAGTTTTTTCCGGCATCAATACTGATATACAATCCGTTGCTGGTGCCAAGGAACATGAGCCTGGGTTGTACCGGATCCTGAAAAAAGGATAAGCAATACCCGAAGATCTTGTCTTTGCTCAACATGTTTTCCCAGGTTTTGCCAAAATTTGTAGTATGATAAAGATAGGGTGAGAAATCATGCTGACGATAATTGTTCATCACCACAAAAGCTTCGCCTGCATGGTAAGTGGAGGGATCAATTTGTGCTGTCCAGCTTCCTTTTGGAAGGCCTTTCATTCGTTTCACCACATTCTCCCAATGTTTGCCCCCATCTTTTGTTACCTGTACATTCCCATCATCGGTACCGGCCCAGATAACACCTTTTTGCACCGGGCTGGGGCCAATGGCTGTAATGGTTGTATAATTTTCAGCGCCGGTAACATCGTAGGTCAGCCCTCCGCTTTTCCATTGATTTTGTTTCGTTGTATCGTTGGTGGTTAAATCGGGGGAGATAATTTGCCAGCTGTTACCGTGGTCGGTGGTATGGAACAGGTACTGACCGCCGAAATAGAGTCCGTTTTTGTTAAACGGATCTGCAGAAATAGCTGTATTCCAGTTACAACGAAGATATTTTCCGTTGGGCAGGACCGGTCGTATGCCTTTCACATAACCGGTTTTCATATCCACCCGGCCGATATGACCATTCTGCCACATGGCGTAACAATATCTGTCGGAAGAAGGATCGGGGACCACATCAAAGCCATCGCCTCCCATAAGGTTTTGCCAATAAGCGTTGACGATACCCCCGCGGGCCCATACATAGCCCGGTCCGCACCAGGAACCATTGTCCTGCATTCCGCCATACACATGATAAGGCAGGTCGTTGTCAACATTTACATAATAAAACTGTCCTACCGGCAGATTTTGTACATACCTCCATGTTTTCCCCTGATCATAAGTAATGGCCAGTCCCCCGTCATTACCATCAATCATAAAATCGGGATCGGTGGGGGAAATCCACCACGAGTGGTTGTCGGGATGAATGGTACGACGGATAAGAGGATGGAATGTTTTGCCACCATCAATACTTTTGTTTACCCATGTAAAAAGGGTATAGACTGTATTTTCATTTTTGGGGTCTACATAAATAACTGAAAAATAGAAAGGCCTGTCTCCAATATTTTTTGTAGAGCGCAATTTCCAGGTTTTTCCGCCATCTTCAGAGCGGTATAAACCATTCTTTTTGGACTCTATCAGGGCATAAACCACTTTGGGGTTGCTGCGGGCTATGGCAAGGCCGATACGGCCCAGCTCGCCGGAAGGCAATCCTTCTTTGGAAGTAATTTTTTTAAAATGGTCACCGCCATCATAGGTAACATACAAACCCGACCCGGGGCCTCCCGATTTAAAAAACCAGGGCCAGCGACGAAATTGCCACATGGCGACGAACAATTTTTTGGGGTTTGAAGGATCCATAACCATGTCGGCTACGCCGGTCTGATTATTTACATAAAGGATTTTTTTCCAGGTCTTTCCCCCATCTTCTGTACGGTAAAGTCCCCTGTTCGGGCTGGGCCCCCAGGGACTGCCAATGGCTCCTACATACACAATATTACTATTATCCGGGTCAATGATAATCCGGTAAATGTTTCGGGTTTTCTGCAACCCCATAAGCTGCCATGTATCACCGCCATCCAGTGAGCGATAAATGCCATAGCCCGAATTTATCGTGTTTCGCGGATCACCTTCACCCGTTCCTACCCAAATAATATCAGGATCTTGTTGATCAATGGCAATGGCTCCGATAGACATGACTTTTTGTTTGTCGAATACCGGTTTCCAGGTAATTCCCCGGTCTGTAGAACGCCACAAGCCCCCTGAAGCGGTTCCAACAAACATAATTTTTGGGTTTTTCTGTACCACATCAATGGCTGTAACGCGCCCGCTCATCCCGGCAGGGCCGATACTTCGAAATTTTAACCCGCCTAATTTTGACAGATCAAGCTGTTGGGCCGATAGTGAAAACGATATCACCAGGCTGAACAACAGTGCAATGTTAAAAACAAGCTTTTTCATTTTAAAATTATTTTGGTTAATTAATTAGGTTTATGATAAACATCGTTCCCTTCCCTACTTCCGATTGAACTGCGATGTTAAATCCATGTGCATCCATAATTTTTTTAACAATATCAAGTCCCAATCCGCTGCCTTTTTCACCGGAAGTACCCAGTGTCGATTCGTTGGGGACACCAGAGAAAACGGATTGCTGTACTTTCGGCGGCATACCTACACCTGTATCGGAAACAACAACTTGTGCTTTTCCGTTTTCCTGTTTTGCTTTTATCTCAATTTGCCCTGTTTCCGGTGTAAATTTTATGGCATTTCCTATTAAGTTGTTAAGGGCTTGTGTAAACAACGATACATCCACTTCGATTTCAAAATCTTCAGGAACAAGTGACAGGAACCGGATATTTTTGGCCTCTATTTTGGGTTTTGCTGTTTGCGAAACACTGTCGATGAGTTTTCTGATCGTTGTTTTTTCCCTGTCAAGTTTAAAATTCCCCAGTTCCAGGTTAGCCCAATGATAAAGCCGGTTATTATACTCAAGAAGGCGGAGCAGTTCTTCCTTCATGGAACGCAGCATGTCAAGGTTGAATTCGCTCATGGTTGACACAAGCTGTTTGTCTGTAAGCAATAATTCGGCAATGCTTACCACCGAAGCCATGGGAGACCGGAGATCATGTGAAACGATGGAAACAAATTTGTCTTTATAATTCAGCAGTTTTTTCAACTCTTTCTCTGCTTTTTCCAGTTTTTCGTATAAAAGCTGTTGGTCCCTTGCTTTTTGAACGGTTTGTTGATTAACGGAAATATCACCTTTGTCGAGCAGGCGAACCATCAAATAATGATTTCCGTTTTTGTTGGTAACAAATGCCCTGAAGAACAATTCATTATTATCAACCGGGGTTTCGATCCACATATCAGAGCCAAACATTTCTTCTTTTCCTGTTTCCCAAAAAGATCCGGCTGCCGGTAAAAAAACCTCAAGATATGGAAAAATTTCAAAAAGCTCGGTTTCACTCTTTGCTAAGGCAAGTTGCGGAAAATATTCCATGAGCCAGGATGGGGTTTCCCCGAGGCAAACAAGATTGTTGTTATTTGTTTTCAGAAAAGTCACTACGCCAAACAAGTGCAAATTGCCAAATGGGTTGTCCAACGGAGGATGTTTGATGACGGTTTTTTGCTTTAACGCCAAATCATTGTTCTGCTGAATAAAATCTTTAACCTCGTTGACTTCCCGGGTAACGTCGGAAAACAGTATCCAAACATCCCGGTTTTCTTCATAGAACATTTGGACAGATACATATAGTTTTCCCAGGTTTACAGCGGGCAGGTTCACAACCTCTCTGTGGGCCACAGGGAAAAAGGGGCTCAAAAAAGGAAAAGCCTCTGTTATCGGGATTCCCGGTTTTAGCCCTTCAGGTGAAAAAAGCAGGTAATTGCCCAAAATTTCCGTTATTTTCCCTTTTGCATTGGTTTTTACAAGCAGCTCTTTGTTGGCACCTGCCCTTTGCAAAAAAAGCAGCTCCACTATGTTTTTTGGTTTGCTTTCTGATATCATGAGGCCTTTTATTTCAACATTAAGCGGGTCAGTTTGATAAAAGCATCTTCGACGGCATCGCCGGTTTTCGCACTGGTAAGCATAACTTCTTTCCCCATTGATTTCAGCTGTTGAATATCCTCATTGGAAATTTCCCAACTGTCTTGCAGGTCGGCTTTGTTGATTAAAATAATAAACGGAACCCTGCCAATGGTTTTTTCTACCATTTTTTGAAGTTCCAAACCTGTTTCAATGGAATTACGACGTGTGCCATCCATGACAATAAAATAACCTGCCGAGCCCATGATGTAAGCAGGTTTAACCTTTTGAAACTCATCTTCACCATGAATGTCCCACAACATGAGGGTAACCTCATTTCCATCAATAAGAACATTCTTCTGGTCAATTTTCACGCCAATGGTTGTATGGTATTTTTCAGAGAATATACTGTTAACAAATTGTTGAACAAGGCTGGTTTTTCCCACGGCAAAAGAACCAAGCATACAAATTTTCTTCTTGATCATAAGTTTTTTGGTTTAATATATTTTACTTGAAAACTAACAGACCGGTTTTTAAATTTACTATTGTAATTTTCAATAAACCGCACTTTGGGTACGAGGACCTCCTGGGGAATACCATACCGGATCATCAGGTTAATGAACTGTTCGGCACGATGCTGGGCAACATATTTATTTCCTTTTAAATTGCCCGAGTAACTTGTAAAAGAATTGACAATAATTACGGGGACAGAATCTTGTTTAAAGCTGAAATCCAACACGTTTTTTACTTCTTTGATCAATGCTTTAAATTCCTTTACCTGTGCGCTGTCCAAAGCAAATACGTTATATTTAAAGTGAAAAACATGTTTTTCAATTGCGAGGATGTTCCTGACGACTTTTTTATTTTTCTTTTCCAGCAATGTGGATACGTTTAATTTTTCTACTCCGAAAATCCGGTGATATCTTTTGTAAAGACTTTTTAACCACGTTGTGTCAGCCTTTCCGGAGACAAACAAAACTCCCTTATTGTAATTCAATTTTATGGTTTGCGGTGGTTTTAGTATTCGGCGGGCCCGTTTTAAAACAATGGGGGGATCGAGGGATAGGAAAGGTTTGAAATAGAACCGGACATTTTTTACTTTTAGGTTGTTCTGTTCAAGATAGTAATCCGGTTTTTGGGCCATCGGATCACGAATACCATAAAAGGCCATTTTGCCAAATAATGCGTTGTCAGAATGGGTAATTACTATTCCGGGGCTGTTTTGTAAATCATTGAGCAGGTTTCTGTACCGCACATGTTTATTAATGCCAAGGTAAATGCCATAAGCCAGAAAAGCAGCCAGGACAAACAACAGGAACATTGCAAAGACAGGTTTGCGTTTCTTTTCCCGTTTATGTTCTTTTTGCAGGCACTGTTTCAACAGGGGAATGCTTTTATCAAAAGGGGAAACATCCCCGCTAAAATTCTCCAATTCTTGAAAAAATTCTACATGAATGTTTTCAATGGTTTCTTTTAATAAATCGTGATAAACTTTTGGTATATTTCCTTCAACAACAGAGGCAAGAATGGCATAGGGCCCTTGTTCCAGCATGATACGCATCCTGCCCACGTTAATCTCTTCGAGTACATTCCCTTTTTTGTTGACGAACGAGTCCTGTACAAAATCCTTAATAGCCGAAAGCATGGAAGAAACCATGTCGGCATTTGCCACATTTCCTTGTTGTTCATCGGCTACCTGTGCCAATAAAAGGCCGGTGCTTTTATGAATAAGAAAGACCTGTTTAACCTGATAGATATACGCATGGGAAAGAACAATTTCGCTGTATTTTCGGCTACTAAGCAACGCTTGTGCCCGCCATCCGATACGTTTGAACGAAAAACTACGTTCCAAAGTATTGTTCAGGCTGTCAAGCATTTGTTTAATATCTGTTGCCACTGCTTTGCGAATGGCCGGCATCATAACAGGAAACAGGATGTCAGCCAGGGTTTCAGGATTTCTCTGTATACTTTCGCGCATAGCCTCTTCTATCAACGGGAGCAGGTTTTCCATGGTAATATCCCCGGCATCAACCATTTTTCTGATAGAGAGGGGCAACAGTTTCCTGATTTCCTCCGAAAAGGCTTCCGGATCTTTTATTAAAGTGTTCAGTTGTTGCAGTTCCGTTTTGTCAAGGCCTGTAAGTAAAGTTCTAAGTTCATGCAGCCTGTTTGCCTGAATGGTTTTTAATAATTGTTCTTTTGCGTTATTTTTTAACATAATTTTTTAGAGGATTCGTCAATGGGTTTTTATTTATTTCAGTTTTTGGATCATCAAGCTAAAAAGTTCGGCAATTTCAGTTTTGTTTACTTTGACTTTATCCAATTTGTTCAGTTCTTTCAACAACTCAGCTTTCAATGATTTCATGTCATTACCGTTTTCAGACCGTAACTTTTGCGCAATGCCATTTAGTTTCTTATCAAATTCCCCTGTTTTTTCTTTTATCACTATCTCATATTCTTGCCGGGTTTTTTGTAATGTGCCTTCCAGTTTTTTTCTGTCTTTCTTTTCCTCCTCCAGTTTGTTTTCCAAAGCTTTTACCAGTTTTTGAAAGTCTTCCTTTTGTTTTTGAAGTTTTTCGTCCAGTGTTTTAACCTGATGTTCAATAACATTTGTCAACTCTTTCCTGAGTTCTTCCAAACGGGTATCCAAACCCTGCAATTCTTCGCCGAACAAAATTTCTTTTATACGAGAAAGATCTTTTTGCAGGCTTTCTTCTTGTTTCATAGTTTTGGAATTAGTGCTTATAAAA